>JAISTZ010000176.1 GCA_031272345.1 Spirochaetaceae bacterium
GGTGCGCCGCCCTGGTCATCGCGGCGGTCTTTGTTGGGGGGTGCGACGGCATCTACACCCTGCGGGACTACCTGTATGACCGCTCCTTTGTGCCGGTAGCGGACATCACGGGCATACCCGCCGAGGTGGATGCAGGGCTCCCCTTCCCCCTCTTCCCGGTTATCGTGCCGGGGGACGCCACGAACAGGGCGGTTGCATGGTCCGTCTCCGATCCCGGAACCACCGGGGCAGCCATCACCGGGGGCGTCTTCAGGGCCGAGGCAGCGGGACCGGCGCGGGATTGCACGCTTCAGCCGGACGCACCCTGGTCATCGACAGCGCCGGGAGCATTGACGCGGGAACCGCTTTGAGCAGCCACGCCGAAACCGGGAGCCTCACCGTCACGGGCGGCTACAGCGGCGCGGGCATCGGCGGCAGTCAGGGCGAAGACGGCGGGACAATCACCATCTACGGCGGCACGGTAACCGCAAACGGCACAGTCGCTGCCGGTCACCATAGCGCCGGGGCGGGGATAGGCGGCGGCGGCAGGAACGCCAGCAATGGAGGCGCGGACGGCGGAGACATCGGAACCATCCTCATCGCAGGCGGCGTGGTGAACGCAAACGGCGGGGGCTCTACCAGCGCCGAAACGGGCGAAGGAGCCGCAGGTATAGGCGGCGGCTACGGCGGCTCTGGCGGGAACATCACGATTTCAGACGGCACGGTAGCCGCCACAGGATGGGATAACGGGTCCGGAATAGGCGGCGGTTGTCAGGCCGGCGGGGGGACAATCAGCATCAACTCTCCCACCGGAACAAGTCACGGCATGGCTGCTGCCAGGAGAAACGGAACAGATAATTATGGCTCCAGCGTCGGACCCGGCTATAAAGGAAGCGGCGGCTCGTTCTCTGGCCCCAACGGGGAAACTTCCTGGCCGGGAGGGACTTCTTATTCGTGGTAGGGGGTAACAGGCATGGACGGAAAACGGCGCGGACGCCACGCCCTTGCGCCCGATTGCGTTCCCACTGCCCTTTCCGGTAGAATATCCCCATGTATTGGGAAAGCGCGGCCCGCCCCCTGGGGGGGGAAATCCCTATTCCGGGCTCAAAGAGCCACACCATCCGGGCGGCGCTCCTGGCCGCCATGGCCGGGGGAACGTCGGTCATCCGTAACCCCCTTGAAAGCGGGGACTGCCTCTGCGCCCTCAAAGCGGCCGGGGCCTTCGGCGCGGAAATCACCAGGGGGCCGGGGGTGTGGACCGTCCGGGGCACGGACGGGGGCTTAAAGCTCCCGGAGGACGTGCTCGACTGCGGGAACTCGGGGACCACCACGAATTTCGTCATGTCCATGGCGGCCCTCTGCGGGGGCTGCACGGTGATCACCGGGGACAGCCAGATCAGGCGCCGCCCGGTGATTGAACTCGTCCGGGCCCTGAACTGCCTGGGGGCGGAAGCTTTCCCCACCAGGCCGGGATCCGACGCGCCCCCGGTGGTCATCCGGGGGGTCATGAAGGGCGGCGAGGCCCGGGTGTCCGGGTTCAATTCCCAGGTGATCTCGTCCCTCCTCCTCTCCGCGCCCCTTGCCGCGGGGGACACGGTCATCCTGGCGGCCGATCCCCTGGAAAAGCCCTACCTCCAGATGACCCTGGACTGGCTGCACAACTACGGAGTCACCCTCAAAAGCTATGCCGGGGACTTCACCCGGTTCGAGGTGAAGGGGGGGCAGGGCTACCGGGCGCGGGAATCCACCGTGAGCGCGGACTGGTCAGCCGCGGCCTTCCCCCTGGTTGCGGCGGTGTGCGCCCCCTCGGAGGTGGTGCTTTCCGGGCTCGACTTCGGGGATTCCCAGTGTGACAAAGCTGTCGTGGACATCCTCATCGCCATGGGGGCGGACATCCAGAAGGACGAATCCGGAGGCAGACTCCTCGTGCGGGGGGGGAAGCCCCTCAGGGGCGGCTCGGTGATCAGCCTGAAGGACATCCCCGATTCCCTTCCGGCCCTGGCTGTGGCGGCCTGCCGCGCCCAAGGGGACACCACCTTCACGGGCCTGGCCCACGTGCGGGTCAAGGAGACCGACCGGGTCGCCGTGATGGAGGGGGAGCTGCGGAACATCGGCGCGGAGGTGCGCACCACAGCGGAAACCATGACCGTCACCGGCGGTGCGCCCCTCAGGGGCGGCTCCGTGGAAAGCCACGGGGACCACCGGATCGCCATGGCCCTCACCGCGGCGGGACTCTGTGCGGAGGGCCCCGTCCGGGTGCACAACCCGGAGTGCGCCTCCGTGTCCTTCCCCGGCTTCTTTGAACGCATGAATTCCCTGGGCGCGGGGCTCCGGTCCTATAATCAGGAAGAAGCTTTACAAATCCCCTAAAACCTGGTATAGTTTCCTCAATATTTCACCGTCCAGAGGAATCTTATGAAGAAAATAGAAAAAATTGCTTCCCGCCCCTGCGGAACGGCGGCGCCCCTGGGGGCTCTCAGAACCAAGAACACCTGCGGCATCGGGGAATTCCCCAGCCTGGAGGCCCTGGCGGATTTTTGCGTCCCCGCGGGCTTACGCCTCATCCAGCTTTTGCCGGTGAACGACACGGGAACCGACAGTTCCCCCTACAGCGCCCTGTCGGCCTTCGCCCTCAACCCGGTCTATATCAGCATAGAAAATCTCCCGGAATACAAAAAAGGGAGCGCCCAGGGGGAGCTCAAAAAACTCAAGGAGATAGAAGGCCGGGCGCGGTTTTCCTACCCCGAGGTCAGGGAGGGGAAGCTCCGCATCCTGCGGGACCTGTACACCGAAAACGCCTCCGCCATCGGGGATGACGAAGACTTCCTGGGGTGGACAGCAAAAAACGCCCCCTGGGTGGAGCCCTATGGGGTCTTCATGGAACTCAAAGAAAAACACCGGGACGCTTCCTGGAAGGAGTGGCCCAGGGCGGAGCAGGGGCTTTCCAGGGACAAGATTCACGCCCGGTGGGCCGCCGATGCGGGCAGGGACACCCGGCTGTTCTACGCCTGGGTTCAATTCAGGGCCCACGGGCAATTCAAAAAGGCCGCGGACTACGTGGCAAAGAAGGGCATCCTCCTCAAGGGGGACGTCCCGATTTTGATGAACGAGGATTCCGTGGACGTGTGGGCGAACCCGGAGCTCTTCGACCTGTCCATGCGGGCCGGGGCCCCCCCGGACATGTACAACGTGGCGGGCCAGAACTGGGGGTTCCCGGTGTACAACTGGGAGGCCCACAGGAAGACCGGGTACGCCTGGTGGAAGGCCCGCCTCAAGGCCGCGTCGGCCTATTACCGGGGCTACAGGCTCGACCACATCCTGGGCTTTTTCCGAATCTTCAAGATCCGTGAGGGGGACGTCACCGCCTACCTCGGCAGACCCGACCCCCTCGTCCCGGTCACCTCAAAGGAGCTCGCCGCATCGGGCTTTTCCCCGGAGCGGATCCGCTGGCTCTCCCAGCCCCACGTGCCCACCCAGCCCTGCGTCGACGCCAACGGGGGGGACTACCTGGGAACCCACGGTGTGCTCAGCGCCGTGATGGACCGCATCGGGAGCGAGGAACTGTGGCTTTTTAAAGACACCGTCACCGGGGAGAAGGACATCCTGGGCCTGGACATCCCCGAGGGGGTCAAGGACGTGCTCTTCCACTACTGGCACAACCGCACCCTCGTAAAGACGGGCTCGGAGAAGGGGGCCGACTCCTTCTATCCCGTGTGGACCTGCCGGAGCACAACGGCCTGGTATTCCCTTTCGGAGCAAGAAAAAGCCGCCCTCGCGGCCCTCATAGAAAAAAAGAACAAGCAGATGGAAAAACTCTGGAAGGCCCAGGGCAGGGAAATCCTCGCGGTCCTCAAGGACGCCTCCGCCATGATCCCCTTTGCGGAGGACCTGGGAGTCAACTTCAAGGCCGTGCAGAAGACCCTGGGGGACCTGTCAATCAATTCCCTCAAGGTGATCCGGTGGGAACGGTATTACGGCAAGGAGGGGGACCCCTTCATCCCCCTCAACAAATACCCCGCCCTTTCGGTCACGGCCACGTCGGTGCACGATTCCTCCACCGCCCGCATGTGGTGGGAGGGGGAAGGGGATGCCGAGCAGTTCGCCCTGGCAAACAGGGCCCCCGCGGACATCCTGGGGGAGGCCCGGTCCGGAACCTATTCCGTCCGGGCGGCAGCCTGGTTCCTGGGCCAGGCCGCCCGCACGGGGAGCGCCTTTTTCATCTGCCCGATCCAGGACTTTTTCGCCCTTTCGGAAACATACCGCAGCCCCGACCCGGCGTCGGAACGGATCAACGTGCCCGGCACGGTGAACGGCGCCAACTGGACCTGGCGGCTTCCTGCGGCCCTGGAGGACCTGGGGGCGGACAGGGCCTTCACCGGCGCCCTTTCCGCCGTGGCGAAAAACCATGACTCATAGGGCCCTCTCCTGGAACGAATTCCACATCTCCGGGGAGCTGCGGAGGGCCTGCGGGTTTGACGAAACCCTGGCGGCCTCCACGGGCAACGTCGTCCTCGTGAACCCCGCCGCGGCCCGGTCCCTCTGCGTCAAACTGAACGAAACACTGGATTCGGACAAAAAGCTCAGCGCCGGAAGCCTGAACGCCATGGCCGTCATCGACGAGGCCCTCCACTACTGCTGCGCCCAGTTCAGGGCGGACGAAAACCCCGCGTCCTTTTCCCAGGTCTACGCCGCCCTGTGCGACAAGCTCGGGCAGGACCGGGTGCTCCGCCTCCTGGAGGACTTCACCGGGGAGTTCCCCCCCCGGAGGGTATACCGGGGGGAGGCGACCGCCGCCGAGTACCTTTCGGGTTCCGGCTGGGACGAGAGCGCCAGGGCGGAGCGGCCCAACACGGAGCAGGCCCTGGAGGAGCTCATCCTCCTCAAACTGGGGAACGAAAACCCCGCCTTCGCCCCCTTCCGGTTCCTCTTCAACGACGAAAACCTCGCCAAAAACGGGGACTACGCCGCCCTCTGGGACTGCGTAAAGGAGGAATTCAAAAAGCAGCCCATCTTCGGGCCCTACAAGAACGACCTGATCACCATGCTCAAGGAGCCCGTGGTCTTCAGCCCCTTCAGCCTCAAGGGACAGCTCGACTACATCCGCACCCACTGGGGGAAGCTGTTCTACGCCTGGTTCAGGCGGCTCTTTTCCGCCCTGGACATCATGTCCGAGGAAGAAAAACCCGGATGGGGCCCCGGAGCGGGGGCGCCGGACATGGCCCCCTACACCTACAACTCCTTCGAGTACGAGCGGTTCAGCGCGGACCGGGAATGGATGCCCAGGGTGGTGCTCCTGGCAAAGATGGCCCTGGTGTGGATGGCCCAGCTTTCCCGAAAATACGGCAGGGAGATTTCCCGGCTCGACCACATCCCGGATGAGGAGCTGGACATCATCGCGGGCAGGGGCTTCACGGGCCTGTGGCTCATCGGCCTGTGGGAACGCTCCCCCGCAAGCAGGCGCATCAAGAACCTCTGCGGCAACCCGGAAGCCGCGGCGAGCGCCTACAGCCTCATGGACTACGACATCGCCTGGGGGCTTGGGGGCTGGGACGCCCTGGGGAACCTCCGGGAGCGCCTGTGGCGGCGGGGGGTCAGGCTCGCGGCGGACATGGTGCCCAACCACACGGGAATCGATTCAAAGTGGGTAGTGGAGCGGCCGGACCTCTTCATGACCGCCAGGGACAACCCCTTCCCCCAATACACCTTTTCCGGGGAGAACCTCTCCTCCGACGGCAGGGTCAGCATCGTCCTGGAGGACCACTACTATTCCAAGACCGACTGCGCGGTGGTGTTCAAGCGGGTGGACAACGCCACCGGGGACACCCGGTACATCTACCATGGGAACGACGGCACGGGCCTCCCCTGGAACGACACCGCCCAGATCGACTTCCTCAACCCCCAGGCCCGGGAGGAGGTGATTCAGAAGATCCTCCACGTGGCGCGGAATTTTCCGATAATCCGGTTCGACGCGGCCATGGTGCTGGTAAAGAAGCACATCCGCCGCCTCTGGTACCCCGCCCCCGGCCGCGGGGGGGACATCGCGAGCCGCGCCGAATACGCCCTTTCGGATAAGGAGTTTGAAAGCCGCATCCCCGGGGAATTCTGGCGGGAGGTGGTTGACCGAATCGCCGCCGAAACCCCGGACACCCTCCTCCTGGCGGAGGCCTTCTGGATGCTCGAGGGCTACTTTGTGCGCACCCTGGGTATGCACCGGGTGTACAACAGCGCCTTCATGAACATGCTCAAAAAAGAAGAAAACCAAAAATACAAGCAGACAATCAAAAACACGATCGACTTCGACCCGGAAATCCTCAAGCGGTTTGTCAATTTTATGAACAACCCGGACGAGGAGACCGCGGAGGCCCAGTTCGGCAGGGGGGACAAATACTTCGGCATCTGCACCATGATGGTCACCATGCCGGGGCTCCCCATGTTCGGCCACGGGCAGATCGAGGGGTTCACGGAAAAATACGGCATGGAATACACCAGGGACTACCGGAACGAGACCCCCGACGGCGGCCTCATCGGTCGGCACGAGCGGGAAATCTTCCCCCTCATGAAAAAACGGTGGCTCTTTTCGGGCATCGAGAACTTCCTCCTCTTCGACCTGCGGGATTCCTCCGGGGTGAACGAGAACGTCTTCGCCTACGCGAACCGGTCCGGGGAGGAGCGGGCCTTCGTGTTCTACAACAACGCCTACCAAAGCGCCGCCGGGTGGATAACCGAATCCTACCCCTTCACCCCGGCCGGGGCGGAACAGGGCCGGAAGGAGACCCGGAGCGCCGCCTTCGCCATGGGCCTCTCCCTTGCGGAAAACGAATACGTCATCTTCCGGGAGACCCGGCGGGGCCTCTCCTTCATCAGGAAGGGCACGGAAATCCGGGGGCAGGGGCTCTACGTGGAACTCCAGGGCTACGAGTGCCAGGTGCTGATGGATTTTTCCCGGGTCCAGGACGACGAGACCGGCAAGTACGCCCTCCTCTGGCGGTCCCTCGCGGGCCGGGGCGCGCCGGACATCCAGGAGGAGCTGGAGGAGGTCTTCCTCAAGGACCTGCTTTCCGCCTACGAGCGGGTCCTGTCCCGGGACTTCCTCACGGACTTCCGGGCCCTGGCGGGGGGCGGCGTACAGGCCGCGCCCGCGGACAAAAGGGCCGCCCGGGGGAAGCTCACCCGCCGGGGGGTGTTCGAGGCCCTCGAGGCCGATGCACGGGCCTTCTTCACGGTTTGCGCCGAATTCCTCGGGGGCAACTACGGGGCCGCCGCGGTTCTGCCCGGGGGGAAACAGGGCGCTGCCTCCGCGGGCGGGTCCTCCACGGTGAGGATCGGCGGGGATAAGCTCTGGCGCAAGCTGCGCGCGCGGCTCACCCGGCTCCTCAGGCTGTGGAAGTCCTCCGGGGCCCCTGATTCCTTCCCCTGCATCTTCGAGACCCTCGCGGCCTTCTGTGTGCTCTATTCCCTCAAGGACATCGCCGGGCCCAGGTGCACGGCAGAGGCCCTGGGGAAGCTCATCCGGCTGTGGGCACTGGACAGACGCACGGTCCGCGCCCTCTCCGGGATCTCCCTGGCCCTCGCCCCGGAGGCCCGGCGGGCTGTGGACGCGGTCATGGAGGGGCTGCCCCTTGCAACCAGGCTCTTCCACCCGGACAATCCCCAGGCGGACGCCCTGTACCTTGCCCGCAGGCTCGTCACGTCGGAAAGGGCCCCCCGTGTCCTGGGAGTCAACCGGTTCAACGACGTCACCTGGTTCAACAAGGAGGGCTACGAGGAGACCACGGCGGCCCTGGTTCTCACCCAGGCGCTCTTTGCCCGGAAGAACCAGCCCAGGGAGCGGGCCGTCGTCGGCGCCGCCCTGACGGCCGCCGGGGAGGCCTCGGAATACAAGGTTGAAAAACTCATCGCCCTGTTGTCCCCAAAAAAGCCGGAGACGCCCCCGGCGCAAAAGCCTGACCTATGCGGAAAATTCTGATCGGGGCCTGGGTGTTTTGCTGCGCCGCCGCCCTCTTCCCCTACACGATTGAAGTCTTCGGCGCGCTCCCGGTGGTCATCTCGGACGTGTCCGACGTGTCCTTCACCTACCTCTCCGGGGGGGTGGGCGCGGGGTTCACCACCCTGGACGGGGAACGGACCTTCGGCGTGACCGTGACGGCCATCGCGTACATGCCCTTTTCCGCGGAATTCACGGCAAAGGACGGCGAGCTCCCCCGGTCAGCCCTGGCGGCCGCGCCCGTGGGGATGCACCTGTCCCTGGGGTGCTCGGTCCTGCCCGTGGACGCCATCACCGGGGCCGTCTCCTTTCCGGTCACCGTGTCCCTCCACGGGAAGGCGGATTTCCTCCAGGGGGAAGCCCACGTCGACACGGGCGTGGCTGCCGCGGGGGGAATCAAAATCACCGGGGGAAGGTTCTCGGGGTTTGCCCGGATGGAAATTTTCTTCGACATCTACCGGCTTGTCTTTCCCCAGGGGGGCGGGTTTTCCACCGCCGGGCCGAATGTCTTCGGCCTGACTCCCCACATCGGGGCCGGTTTTACCCTATAGACCCCTTTTCGGCCAGCCAGACCTTTTCGTAGTCCCCGTGCCGGCGTTCCAGGAGCTCCATCAGCCGGTCCACCACGGCCTGTTTAACGTCAACCTCCGGGTTGTCCCCCAGTTCGGAGAGAACCCCGTCCCGGAATTGCCTGCACCCCATCACGGGGCTTGCGGCTACGATCATCCTGTCCGCGAACATAAGGTCCATCACCATGTTGTCCGGGTCCGCCGGGTTGAACCGCAGGCACTGGCCGTTCAGGGTGACCAGGAGCATGATGTCGAAGATCCGCAGGTAGGAGTCGATTTCCCGGAGGCCCCGCTTGGTTTCGCTCCTGCCCGGCCTGTACCGGGTGCCGCTGGGGAAGACCACCACGGGCCTGCGGTCCCGGCGGGCCTCGTACAGGGCCCGCATGGCCGCCATGTTGATTTTGCGGCTCCGCTGGCCCTCCCGTTCCCGCGCCGCCTCGTCCGTGATGCCCGCAAGGCTCCTGCTGGGATAAATGATGATTCTGGTGTAGCCCTCCGCAAAGGAGCGGACCCCGGGATCGTCCTCGTTCAGCTTCATCCCCGCGATGGACACGGCCCTTTGGGCCAGGGCCGCGCCGAAATCACCGCCGTCGTGCTCCAGCAGGTACATGATGATGGGCAGGTCCAGGTTGCTGTAGTGCTCGCAGAAGATAACCCCCCGCTTGCCCCCCTGAATCTGCCGGTAGAAGTCCTGAAAGTGTTCCTTCCCCTCCAGGCGCGACCCGGGGAGCAGATTCTCCCTCACGATGCGGTCCATGACCTTTCGGGCGAAGGGGTTGTACTCCTGATATACGTTTGTCTCGTCGATAACGGCGGCTGCGGTGGCGTTCTTTATGGTTGCCGCAAAATCATCCGCATACCGCTCTTTTAGGGTTAATCCGTCCATGGGGGAGAGGGTACCGGGAAACAATACCAGCGTCAAGGGAGCTCTTTGCCCGGCGTTCATCTACCCCGGAGAGCTCCCCCCGCCGGTTATTTTTCCCCTTCCTTTCCCGCTTTGGCCCATTCCAGGTCCCGCTTTGCAGCCACGTTGTCGGGATCAAGCTTCAGGGCCTCGGTGAGGTCGGCAATGGCGGCGTCCCAGTTTTTGGCGTTGTAGGCCGCAAGCCCCCGGGCGTTGTAAGCGACGGCCAGGTTTTTCTTCCGGGTTACATTATTGGGCTCCAGCTCCAGGGCCTTTGAATAGGCGGCGATTGCTCCGTCCCAGTCTTTGGCGCTGTAGGCCGCATACCCCCGAATACCGTATTCCCTTGCCGTAAGATTCGGTCCGGCGGCCTGCGCTGCCGGGGTTGTCGCTGCCGGAGCCGGGGTTGTCGTTGCCGGGGCCGGGGTTCTTGCCGCCGAAGCCGGGGTTGTCGTTGCCGGAGCCGGGGTTCTTGCCGCCGAGGCCGGGGTTGTCGATGCCGGGGCCGGGGTTCTTGCCGCCGAAGCCGGGGTTGTCGCCGCCGGAGCCGAAGCTGCTGCTGCGGGCTTCTCCGCCTGGGCGCGTTCCAGAGTTCTCTTTGCCGCCGCGTTCTCGGGCTCAAGCTTCAGGGCCTCGGTGAGGTCGGAAATGGCGGCATTCAAATTTTTGTCATTGTAGGACCCAAGACCCCGGGCGTTGTAGGCGAGGGCCAGGTTTTTCTTCCGGGTTACACTGTCAGGTTCAAGCTCCAGGGCCTTTGAATAGGCGGCGATTGCCCCGTCCCAGTCTTTGGCTTTGTAGGCATCGTAGCCCTGGGCGCTGTATTCCCGGGCTGTGAGAGTCGGTTCGGAAGACGGGGGTGTTTGCGCCGGAGCTGTCTCTTTCGGCTGTTCCGCCAGGACCGGTTCCGCCTGTTTTGCGGGCTGTTCCGCCGGAGCCGCCTCTTTCGGCTGTTCCGCCAGAACCGGTTCCGCCTGTTTTACGGGCTGTTCCGCCGGAGCCGCCTCTTTCGGCTGTTCCGCCAGGAGCGGCGTCGGCTGTTCCACCGGAAGCGGTTGCGCCGCGTTCCTGGTATACTGGGTATGATCGTTCACCTTGAATCCCATCCCCAGGATCGGGGTGAAGGTGAGATTAGCCCCCGCCATGCCGTATGCCTCATTGAGTTTGCCGTAGATGTACAGCTTCTGGTTGAAGTGATATTCCACTGCCAGATTAGCGCCGACGCCGTAGTCGAACGCGGGTTGAATGTCGTTGATCAGGATGAAAAAATAAAAGGACGGCGTCAGGGATACGGCGAGATTTCCCCTGTGCAGCCTGAAGGAAGGCCCCGCGAAGGCCTGAATCTGGAAAGAAGGGGGGGCGTCATCCCTCAGGGGGACTGAAAAAATACCCAGGGCGCTCAAACCGAACATATCGCCCAGAGGGAATATATCATTGAAAAAGAAAGAAAGACCTACTTCTCCGCCCGGAGCGGGGGATTCGTTCTCCGGATAGGCGCCGCCCCCAAACAGTCGAAGAAGACTGGCCCCAGCGCCGCCTTCCACACGGAAGGTCTGGGCAACGGCGCCGGTTTCGGCGAGGAAGAATAAAAACACCATGACGGCGCGAAAGCAACTCCGCTTTCTATAAAAGTGGCGGCTGATAAAAGACCCTGTAGGTAAAAATTTCATTTTTATAAACCTCACTTCATACAATTATCGGCTAAATAGTACGATTTCAACAAGAAAAATCATACAAAAATCACATAAGGGGTTTTCATTTTGCCCCTTCCTTTTCCGCCTGGGCCCGCTCCAGGTTTCTCTTTGCCGCCGCGTTATCGGGGTCAAGCTTCAGGGCCTCGGTGAGGTCGGCAATGGCGGCGTCCCAGTTTTTGGCGTTGTAGGCCGCAAGACCCCGGGCGTTGTAGGCGGTGGCGAGGTTTTTCTTCCGGGTTTCGTTACCGGGCTCCAGCTCCAGGGCCCTTGCGTACGCGGCGACCGCCCCGTCCCAGTCCTTGGCTTTGTAGGCCTCATAGGCCTGGACGCTGTATTCCCTGGCCGTGGGAGCCGCCCCGGAAGCCGGAGCTTGCGCCGCCGGGGCCGCTTCTGCGGGTTTTTCAGCCTGGGCCGGGGATTGCTCCCCCTGGACAAGCTGCGCCGTCTGTTCCGCTTGCTCCGCGGGCGGCTCCGCCTGGGCCGGCTGCGCTCCCTTCCGGGCACGGCCGGTGATATTGAATCCCACTCCCAAAGCGGACGCGACGACAACATTTTTCCCCGTAATGCTGTATATCCCGTTCACCTTTCCGTAGACGTACAGGAGCCGGTTGAAGGGGTATCCCACCGCCAGGTTAACCCCGGCGCCGTAGTCGCTCACGGGTTCACTATCGTTGAACAGGAGGGTATAATAATAAAAGGCCGGCGTTACGGACATGGCGAGCTTTCCCATGCGGAACCGGAAGGAAGGCCCCGCCATGGCCTGAATTTGATAGGGAATGTCGAAGCCGTCCTCAATAGGGAACGTAAAAATGCCCATGGCGCTCACGCCGAATACATCCCCCAGGGGGAATAGATCATCAAAAAAGACAGAAAGGCCCACGTCCAGGCCCGGAGCGGGAATTCCGGTTTTTGGGAAAAAGATCCCGCTCAAGAGCCAGGTAAAACTGCCCGCCGCGCCGGTTTCAATCTGGAAAGACTGGGCGCCGGCGCCGGTTTTAGGGGAAAAAATGAAGAGCAAACATACAACCGCAAGGCAACGGAACCCACCCGTCCTGCTGCAAAAGTGACGGCTGGAAAAAGATTTTATAGGCAAAAATGTCATATTACCGGATTTCATAAACCTTGCCCTATGCAGTTAGCGTTCCCTCACTTCACACCCCTCTCATTGTTCATATAAGTATCGGCTCTATTATTACAATTTCTGCCCAAAAAGTCAAGAAAAATTAAAAACCCGCGTTTTCCGTACGCACATTGCCCGCTCTGGCCCGCTTCCCCCCTTCATTCACCAGGGCGCAACTCGCGCCGGCGCGCCTCTGCCTCTGTGTCCGGGACATACCGCGCCGGGCGGACCATCCTACGCCGTGGCGGCTATCCGTTCACGGACCATGTCGCGTATAACCTCGACCGGCATTTTGTTGTCCGCCATTGACTGGGTTATGATGTAGTCCGCCGAAACGCGGTCGAGAATATCAAGCATCTCGCGCTGGCGGGTGAAAACCCCGCCTTTTCTGCGCGGATCCACTTTGGGCGGGTTTTTAGTGTAATACTCGTCCAGAGCGTCCGCTTCTTCTTCGGTCATTCGCGCCATAATTCCTCCTATGAATCCAACAGATGAAAGTAAATGCTTTGACATTTCATCGCATGAAAGACATCAACCGTTGTTTCATCAATAAAATTATACAGGATTTCAAGCAAATTTCCAGCGGTGTCAAAGCCGAGGACGATATATGTGTTGTCATCGCCCTCGGCTGGACCTTCATAGTGGGGGTGGTTAAGGACATACCGTATTTTTTCCTCGGTAATGCCCTTGTGCTTGAACGCTGATTCATGAAACGTTATCTCGATGCCCATGCCCCTACTCTACCGCCCACGCCCCCCAACCGCAAGGTCCGGAAGAAAATTCTCAGCCATCAGGGGTGCAGCTCGCGCCGGCGCGCCTCCGCCTCCGTGTCCGGGACATACCGCACCGGGCGGACTACGCCGTGGCGGCTATCCGTTCACGGACCAGCTCGCCAACGATTGCCGTTGGAGGATAGAGGGGCTGGGCCGTCCGCCACTCCTCATCGGTTATCTCCGGGCAATCGCTGAAGTCGGTGTCCTCGAATGCCTCAATCTCGGCCATCCGCGCCGGGGAGATAGGGGGGAGGTTTTTAAGCTCCGAAAATTTGATTGATGTGGTCATTGTACAACCGTTTTTCCTTTGGCACAGCTTTCCGCGCCGAATAGAGCCGCAATTCGTCGCCGCGCTCCACAAAGCAGAGGGCGAACAACGAATGATTCACCATACCAAGCCCCATCCACCGGGTTTCATCCAGAGATGAATGGTTCTCGTCATATAGTATCTCAAAAGAACGTTCGATGATAGCCATCGCCGCTTCTGTGAAGGTAATCCCATGATCCCGGAGGTTCTTCCGGTTTTTGGGTTCATCCCAGACAATGCTCTTGCCTTTCAGCTCAAGCATACTCAGCCTAAAACCTCCGCACCGGGCGGACCATCCTACGCCGTGCCTACGCCGTGGCGGCGAGTTCCTTCCGCACAAGGCCGCCTAAGATTTCGGCAGGGGTCTGGTGGGTTGCATTGGCTTTTGCGTGGAGAAAGGACGCGGTGAGCGCGTCAACTTCCACGAAATGCGCCAT
>JAISTZ010000185.1 GCA_031272345.1 Spirochaetaceae bacterium
ACCCGTAACCCGATGCGCTCAGGGAAAGGGATTCCGGCGTTTCCTTTTCGATGCTGTAATTATAGGATTGGGTGATATTCAATTTTGACTCAAACAGCTTGACCGTCATGGATTGGGCAAGGGAGTCGAACTTCCATTCATCGGAGTCCTTGCTTACCTTCTGCACACCGTTTGACGCCGTCAGGGTGACGTAGGGAACTCCCAGATTCATGGAATAGGTATACCGGTCGACTCGCGGTGGCAGGTTTGACGAGAGAGTCAAACTCTGTGAAAAATCCCCCTCCTTGGCCGCAAAGGTAAAATTGAGTGTGTGGGCGGTGATGGATTCGTCGTCCCATTTGGGAGGATGGTATTCCCATTCGGGATTGTCATAGGTGCCGATATATTCGGTGCGCACCAGATTGAGCCCGGTGTTCCAGCTCAGGTTTGTCCCCGACAGGAGTGAATTGTACACAAAGGGCCGCAGGGTTACGGCGTTTGTCATGGTGGTGTCGAGTTTCTGGGCTCCGTAGTCGTTGTTTATAATTGATTCGATGCTGCTTTTGGTGTGGCCCTTGCTTGGGTCGTCCGATGTGAGGGTTGAATCCTCAAGGAGTATCGGGTGTTTCTGAAACACCGGAGAAAAGTTCACCGTGCTGGTTATGCCGATAAAGCTGTCCCGCCATCCGGCGCTGCTGTTCATGGTTATCGGCGACTTTACGGAAATCATCGAGGAGTACACCTTCCCCCAGTCAAAATCCTCCGGTTTGACCGGGTTCGTAAGAAAAATCATTTCGTTGGTAAAGTCAGCGGACACCGTGTAGCCCAGCTTGTAGGTAAACCCGCCGGGGCGGCTCACCGCGGCAGACGAAAACGGTATCCTGGGAAGAGTCTGGGGATTGAGGAGGGGGTCTTCCTGGGGGGACTCTTCGGCTGCCGCTTCACCCTCTTCTTCCGGGGGCGCTTCACCTTCCGCAATTTCTTGCGGGGCTGTTACTTGCGAAGTTTCCGCCGCAGCGGTTTCCGCGGATTTTTCATCCTTCTTTTTTAATCTCTCCGGGGGGACAAGACCGGGAGGGGGTGTTGTTTTTGTTGCATCCTCTTTGGCCTGGGCCGCCGCGCGGGGATATTCAAAGATGGTGCCGGAAAAGGACAGCACAGCGTGGGCCGGGGTGGTGCTCCGGGGTGTGTAAAAATTCTTGAATGATTTTTGGGTTTCATACTCGGGATTGGCATATCCGTAAAAACCCAACTGGGCTGTGTAATTTAAAGAGAGCGTGGAGAGCCAGGAAAACTTTACCGGCGCGGAATAGGAGCTGTTTAAATTCCAGCTAAAAGATGAAACGTCCCCCGTTGTGGTTTCGTCATCCTCATCCTTTGCCAGCCCGGTTTTGATAAGATCCCCCAGCCAGTCCAGGGTCTCCTTGCGGTCGAGAAAATCCTTTTCAAATTCGGTGTCCGAATACAGGGGCATGGTGAGGGAAAGGGAAAAGGGTTTCGTGATGCTTATGTCGACATTCGCCTTGTACCTGAAGGGCACCTGGAATCCCAGGAAATTTGATTCCACCGAATGGGTTTCCCCCTGGATGTCATAAATTGTTTGTTCGTTTTCGGGATGGGAATAGCTGTACCCCATGTAAAAAGAGGCGTCGAGCTTGGAGATGTTTTGGTGGGGATGGAACTTGCCGTCAAGACCGACCATCAATCCCAGGTTGGAATAATAGTCCGCCATGAGTTTTAAGTAGCTCCCGGAAACCGTGCCGGCGTCTTCGTCGAGGTTGCGCAAGATGAGTCCCTCGAGTTTCTGTTTTTTATTCCCCGAGGGTTTTAAAAAGCTGAACATCTCCAGATCATCCTGCCCCGCCTCGGCCTGTTTCCTCCCGATGATGTATGTGGTCGTCTGAATAAAATAGCCCCTGTCGTCATCCGTACCGACAACAGGATTGAACACCACCTCGTCCTTGGGGTAATAAAAGAAGGGCAGATAAAAGAGGGGAATCTTCCCCACATAGAGCAGGGCGTTAAAAAACGCGAACTCATTTCCCGGAAGGAGCCAGATTCTTGAGGCGTTGATTTTCCAGTGGGGATTCTCTTCGTCATCACAAAAGGTGAGGGACCCGTTTTGGAATGCGATTGTCCCCTTCTCGTCCCTGCCGAAGAGATCCGCCGCCACAACCAGAGTCGGGTTCGACAGGGAGCTGCTTCCGGTTGCGGCCGCGGCGGAGCTTTTGCCGGAAATGTTCCCCAGGGACACGATTCGGGCGCCGTCGAAAATTCCCTCCAGGGTATCCGTGTTCAACAGGATTGACGACGCGGTCATCTCCTCGGTGGAGCCGTCTTTTTTTTTCTGGGTCAGGGAGATGTTCCCCGTGGCATAGAGCAGTTGGTTTTCCCGGTTGTAGCGCACGTCCTCGGATTTTATGGTGGTAACGGATCCGCCGCTCTCTATGGTGAGCTCCACGTTCCCCGAAAAGGTAATCGCGTTCCCCCCGGTGATCGGGTCCTTGGAGTACGAGGTTGACCGGGCGTTCACTATGGTGACCGTGGCCTGGGAGCTCCCTCCGGTCTCCTGGGCAATTCCCCCGGAAAGGGCGAAGACCCCGACAATCACCCCAAGGACAATCCTGGTCCATCCGGCTCTTTTCATGGTTTCCGCGCAAGCATTTCCGCGACATAATGCCCGGTGAAGGATTCTTTTATTTGTGCGACCTCCTCCGGCGTTCCCGCGGCCACAATGCCGCCCCCGCGAAATCCCCCCCCGGGCCCCATGTCGATGATGTGGTCCGCCTGGACAATCACGTCGATGTTGTGTTCTATCATAACCACCGTGTTCCCCTGGTCAACCAGGCGCTGAATCACCTCCATGAGCTGCTTCACGTCCACAAAGTGCAGGCCCGTGGTGGGCTCGTCCAGGATGTAGAGGGTCTTGCCGGTGGAACGCCGGGCCAGCTCATTGGCCAGCTTCACCCGCTGGGCCTCCCCCCCCGACAGTGTGAGGGCCGACTGCCCCATCTTGACGTACCCCAGGCCCACGGAGAGCAGGGTGTCGAGCTTGCGGGCGATGTGGGGGATGGACACAAAGAAATCCGCCGCCTCCTCGATGGACATGTTGAGCACGTCGTCGATGTTCTTGCCCTTGAAGCGCACCTCCAGGGTCTCCTGGTTGAACCGCCTGCCCCCGCACACATCGCAGGGGATGTACACGTCCGGGAGGAAGTTCATCTCTATGGTGATGGTGCCCGCCCCCTGGCAGTTCTCGCACCTGCCCCCCCGCACGTTGAAGCTGAATCTGCCCGGCTTGAATCCCCGGGCCTTTGAATCCGGCAGGCTCGCAAAGAGGTCCCGGATGCCGTTGAACACCCCCACGTAGGTTGCGGGGTTTGAGCGGGGCGTGCGCCCGATGGGGCTCTGGTCGATGTTGATCACCTTGTCGATGTATTCGACGCCCTCGATTTTTTTGAATTCCCCCACGGGATAGGCCGTGCGCATCACCTTGTTCGACACCGCCGGGTAGAGGATGTCCCCCAGGAGGGTCGACTTGCCCGACCCGGAGACCCCGGTGATGCAGGTGAACTTGCCCAGGGGAATCTCCACGGTGATGTTCTTGAGGTTGTGCTCCCGCGCGCCGATGAGTTTGACGGCGTGTCCGCTCCCGTCCCGCCGCTTTTTGGGAATCTCCATCTTGAGAATCCCCGCCAGGTATTGTCCCGTAAGGCTCCGTTTTACCTTCATTATCTCCGGGGGCGGCCCGGACGCCACCACCTCGCCCCCGTGGATTCCCGCGCCGGGCCCCATGTCCACAATCCAGTCCGCCGTGCGGAGGGTCTGCTCGTCGTGCTCCACCACCAGGACCGTGTTCCCCAGGTCCCGCAGGTAGGTGAGGGTGTCGATGAGACGCTGGTTGTCCCGCTGGTGCAGGCCGATCGAGGGCTCGTCCAGGATGTAGAGCACCCCCATGAGGCTTGAGCCGATTTGGGTGGCCAGGCGTATGCGCTGGGCTTCGCCCCCGGAAAGGGTGGCCGCCTTGCGCTCCAGGGTGAGGTAGTCGAGGCCCACGTTCTTCATAAATCCCAGGCGGGCGTTGATTTCCTTTTCTATCTGCTTCGCGATTTGTTTTTCCGTGTCCGTCAATTTGAGCTTTTTGAAAAATTCGATTGATTCGTCCACCGAGAGGAGGCAGAGTTCGTGGATGTTTTTGCCCCCCACGGTGACGGCGAGGACTTCGGGCTTGAGGCGTTTTCCCCCGCAGGCTTCGCAGGACCGGTGGGCCATGAATTTTTCCATGTTTTCCTTCTGGGCCTGGGAAAAGGTCTCGTTGTACCGGCGGCGCATCTCCGCATAGAGTCCCGGCCACCGCTGGTTGTACACCGAGTGGCCCTCACCGTACTGCTTGTGATACACGTAGCGGATGGCCTCAGCCGTGCCGTTTACCAGGGCGTCCATCTGACTCCGTGTAAGTTTTCTGTACGGCGTGTCCAGGGTGTACCCCCCGGCCTTTGCCAGGGCCTCGAAGCGGCAGCGGTTCCACTCGGAGTCCGGGTTGAAGGGGAGGAGGCCCCCGTCGTTGAAGGACCGGTCCCGGTCGGGAATCATCAGGTCGATGTCGAATTCCATTTTTTCGCCCAGGCCCGTGCACTCCGGGCAGGCCCCGAAGGGATTGTTGAAGGAAAAGAGCCGGGGCTGCAATTCCGGAATCGAAATGCCGCAGTCCGGGCAGGCGTTTTTCTGGGAAAAGAGTTCCTCCGTGGGAGGCTCGTCCCCGCGCTGGCGGCTCACCATGATGATTCCCCCGGCGCTTGCAAGGGCCGCCTCCACGGAGTCCGCCAGGCGCTTCCGGGCCTCCGGGGCGAGGACGATTCTGTCCACGATGATTTCTATGGTATGCTTTTTTTGCTTGTCCAGTTTGATGGCTTCGTCCAGGTTCACCACCAGGCCGTCGATTCTGGCCCGCACGTACCCGAGCTTCCGGGAGTCCTCCAGGATTTTCTGGTGTTCCCCCTTTTTGGCCCTGATGACCGGGGCCATGATCTGGATCTTCGTGCCCTCCTCCCAGCCCATAATCGTGGCGATGATCTGGTCCGTGGGCTGCTCCTTGATGACCCTGCCGCACTGGGGGCAGTGGGGTATGCCGATTCTGGCGTAGAGGAGCCGGTAGTAGTCGAAAATTTCCGTGACCGTGCCCACGGTGGACCGGGGATTCCTGTGGGTGGACTTTTGCTCGATCGAGATCGCCGGGGAGAGGCCCTCGATGTAGTCGATGTCCGGCTTGTCCAGGCGCCCCAAAAACTGGCGGGCATAGGCCGAAAGGCTCTCCACGTACCGCCGCTGGCCCTCGGCGAAGATCGTGTCGAAGGCAAGGGAGCTCTTCCCCGACCCGGACAGGCCCGAAACCACCACGAGTTTGTTCCGGGGTATCTCCAGGTCGATGTTTTTGAGGTTGTGCTCCCGCGCGCCCTTCACGATAAGTCTGTCTTCCGCCATGGGAGGGATTATAGCGGATATGCCCGCCCTCTATCAAGCCCGGATACAGGGGCGCCTTGCCCCCGCTCCTCTCCCCCGGTATAATGCCCCCATGTATACTTTAGGGATTGACATCGGTTCAACAACATCGAAATGCGTCGTCCTCAGGGACGGCGCGGACATTGCGGCAAGTTCAATCGTCATAGCGGGAACGGGGACGAACGGCCCGGCCCGGGCGCTGGAGCAGGCCCTTGGGGGCGCGGGAATCACCATGGGCGACATCGCCTACACCGTAGCCACGGGGTACGGCAGGATGAAGTACGAAAACGCGGACGAACAGCTCAGCGAGCTCAGTTGCCACGCCATCGGGGTGCACCACATGTTCCCCTCGGTGCGCACGGTCATAGACATCGGCGGCCAGGACGCGAAGGCCCTCAAGGTGAACGACCGGGGCCGCATGACGAGCTTCGTCATGAACGACAAGTGCGCCGCCGGAACGGGGCGTTTTTTGGACGTGATGGCCCAGGTGCTCCAGATGGACATCTCGGACCTGGAAGTCCAGGCGGCCAGGGCGAAAAAAATCAACGCCATTTCCAACACCTGCACGGTCTTTGCGGAGTCCGAGGTGATTTCCCAGTTGTCCAACGGGGAGGCCATCAGCGACATCGTCGCCGGAATCTGCGACTCCGTGGCAAAGCGGACGGCAGCCCTGGCGGAGCGGGTTGGGGTGGAAGAAGACGTGTGCATGAGCGGCGGGGTCGCCCGGAACGGGGGTGTGCGGAAGGCAATGGAACGCGCTCTGGGGGTGCCCGTGCTTTTTTCGCCCCTTTCCCAGTTGATGGGCGCCCTGGGCGCGTCAATAGCGGCGGCGGAAAAATACCGGGACAAAACCGGCGGCCTTTAAAACCGCGCCAGGGCGGACAGGAGGGAGTCGAGCTTGTCCCCGTAGGCCAGGTCGGCGGCCCAGGTTCCCGCCAGATCCCACACGTCCCGGGCCTTGCCCCTGGGCTGCACGTAGGTGTATCTGGGGTCGATAAGATCCCCCCGCAGGGGCGTGGTGAGGGTATATGCCTGCAAGTGCTGGATGTGGGCCCGCACACCGAGCTCCTCGCTGGGGAAACGCTCCCCGGGATGGTCCGCGTCAATCGCCCCAAGGCCGCAGTAGTTGTGCATATCCGGTGTTACGAGCCCGCCGAACCGCAGGAACCCCGTTTCCAGGCACATCTGCGCAAAGGCCACGTCCGAATTGATTCCCTCAACAGCCCCCTCGGCAACGTAATAGTCCGCCAGGCGGTCAACCTGGTACACATTAGCCTCCGGGTTGAAGGCGAGGAAAAATGACGACAGGGCCGCGGTCGATTTTATCCCCCTTCCCGCAAGGAGGCGCGACGGCTCCTGGGGTCCCCGAGGAGGCGGCTTCAGGGTGGCGCAGGATGCAAGGAGAGCGGCAGCAAGGACGCAGCAAAAAACGCGGAACCGTGACATGCAGCCAGTGTATAGGGTGCGGCCCTGTTGCACAA
>JAISTZ010000191.1 GCA_031272345.1 Spirochaetaceae bacterium
AGCAGTGCCAGCGACTACCGCGGCCGCAGGATACACCTTCTCCACGATGACGGCTTTGGATGAACCTATGGAGGTTTGTAACGCCTGTCCCGCAGAAGCCGAGCCAATCAGGTCGTAAAGCGTACCCCCGGCGGCGCCGGAGGCTGTCGTGAAAACAGTCACTTTGGCAACGCTGCCTGAAGCGAAGGTCACGTCGGTTCCCGAAGCGTCTTTGGTTGCCGCATAGGTAATCGCTCCTGCCACTCCCGCCTGCACCGCCGCCGCCTTGACCACCCGGACGACCTTGTAGAGTTTATCGTCGTCAAGGGCCACGGTGCCGGTGTTCGCGGTTGCGCCGATCGTGTCGTAGAGCGTGGTGATGGCCCCGCTCCCGGTAGACGGGGTGAGCACACGCAGTTGAACTACGTCGCCCTGGGCGAGGCCCGATGCTTTGCCGGAGTAATCATACACACCGTCGGTATCCGGCGCAAAAAGGCCGCTAATGACCTCGTAGGTGTGCACGCCGACCGTCACAGGCGTATAGGGCAGGGTGAAGTTCGCCGGAGCCTTGTATGCGGTGCTTCCGCCGTCCCAGATGACCCAGTCACCGGCCTGCACGGGGTAGTAGGTGACGTCCTTTGTCTTTTCTTCCGTTGCGTTTTCGCAACCCAGCGTAACCATAGCTGCCAGCACAAGGGCCGTAGCTCCGAGAATTAGACTCAGTTTCTTCATATTGAGTCCTCCATTCTTTTATATTGACGCCGCATACGCGGCGCCCCATCAAAGAAGGCGGAGTGCGCGTTGAAGAAAGACCCGGTTAGGGGTAGACTTGCAGCGCACACAACGTGCCCTCCGGACGGCGCGTCAAACTTGGCTGGAATGAACGCCGCCCGGAGGTTTCTTCTTTAAATGACCGCTCCAATCCCGCCGTACCTGACGGCGGAAATCTATAAACAGGAGAAACCCCCGGCCCCTAAGAGTCTCAAGAAATGAGCCGGGGACTTCTCCAACGGAATACCGTTGCAAGCAAAAAACTCGAAGCTGTATGCCGCCCAGTCTCCATACAGCTTCTGAATATTAGCAATATGCTAATTACTATATCGTGCAAAATGTCAGTTGTCAAGTGTTTTTGTTAGCGAATAGCATAAAAAAATGGGTTTACGGCAGAATTTTGTCAAAAATTTGAAATTTCTCAGAAAATTTGAGGGGCTTTCCCAAGCCAAGCTGGCCGAAAAATGCGGTACTGACGCCAGTTACATCGGGCAAATTGAAATCGGGCTGCGGTTTCCTTCGCTTGAATTGATAGAAAAGATAGCTCAGGCCCTTTCTGTCGAGCCTTACCGGCTTTTTATGGTAGAAATGGAGCCCTTTTATGAGGGCAGCAGTGAAATAACAAGGTTTCTCGCCCAAATGCCCTTGCAGATACGGCTGAATCTGGTAGAACACATCAATTCTGCTTTGAACGACTGCGTAAAACAGTCCCTAACCCCATGACTTCCCCGGTGCCAGGCGCATGCGCCTGGCACCGGGGGGATGATACCGTGCATGGTGCCAGGCACATGCGCCTGGCACCATGCAGGCGTTGACCCTCCCGGTCCATCCCGGTATACTCCCCCCATGAAGATTTCCGGCATCCTCGCCCAGAAAAACCTCACCGTGTCCTTTGAGATCTTCCCCCCCAAGGCGCACCTTTCCATGACCCCGGCGATTGAAACCGCCCGGTCCCTCTCCCGGCTCAACCCGGACTTCATCAGCGTAACCTACGGCGCGGGGGGATCGACCAGGGCGCATACGGCGGAGGTGGCCTCCCGGATCGAAGGGATGAACATCCCCGCCCTGGCGCACCTCACCTGTGTGGGGGCCTCCAGGGAAGAAATCCTGTCCGTCATCGGGGACCTCAAGAAAGCGGGGGTGGAAAACGTGCTGGCCCTCAGGGGCGACCTGCTCCCGGGACAGAAGACGATCCCCGGCTTTTCCCACGCCTCGGATCTGGCGCCCCTCCTCCGGGCAGAGGGCTTCTGCGTGGGCGGGGCCTGCTATCCCGAGGGGCACCCTGAGAGCCGGAACCGGGACGAGGACATCGAGAATCTCAGGCAAAAGGTTGACGGGGGGTGCGATTTTCTTACCACCCAGATGTTTTTTGACAACGACATGCTCTACAGCTTTTTGTACCGGATGCAGTCCAAGGGAATCCGGGTGCCCGTGCTGGCGGGAATCATGCCCGTCACCAGCGCGGCCCAGTGCCAGCGCATGATCGCCCTGTCCAACGCCTACATGCCCCGGAAGCTCATGATGATCATCGACCGCTTCCAGGACAGCCCCGAGGCCCTGGCCCAGGCGGGTATCGCCTATGCCATAGACCAGATAATCGACCTCATCTCCAACGGCGTCCGGGGGATTCACATCTACACCATGAACAAAAGCAGCCACGCGGAGATGATAACCGCCGCCATATCCAGCATCATAGAAGCGGCAAACGCAAAAACCGGCGGGCCCAGGGGCATCTACGGCTGTTAGGACACAAAAGGAGCGGCGCGCAGCAGTGGCAAAAAGCGACAAGGGATACCGGCGGGGAACGCCCCTGGGGGAGTTCGGGATTTTCCTGCCCTATATTTCGATTCCGGCCCACCGAGTCACCCAGGGGCCCATGGTTTTCTTTCTTTCGGCGGTGGTGAAGGACTTTTTCTACCTCCAGTGGTCGGTAAAACTCGGCTGGCGCCGTATCCCCGTGATTGCGGCGGACCACCCCCTCGACAGCACGGTGCCCTTCAATCCAGGCCGCGCCAGGGTCTACCTGGACTTCATCAACCTGTGGATACGCACCTTGTCCATGTTTTTGTCAACCCTGGGATTAAAGAAGGGCCTTTCCTATTGCGCGGAATTCCTCATGTACATGGGGCGGTGCTACCGGACGGCGGCGCGGGTCTACAGGTTCAGGATGACCACCACCAGCCGCCCGGACACGGAGGACAGGCTCGTCAAAACCATACGCCGGTGCGACCCCCACTACCTGTGTGTGCCCTCCCTGCACATCATGGTCATCGCCCTCACCTGGACATACTGCCGCTCGGTTCTTGCCCTGGAAAAGGACGCCGTGCCCCCGGAGGATGCGGAGCGATTCCTGGGGGAGCTCTTCTCCGGGGCAGTGGACATCACCGAGTCCGTGCTCTACATCAAACAGCACAGCGTCAACTGTATTCCCGCGGCCCTCTACATGCTCAACGCCCTTGCGCCGGATCTCTTCACCGTCAATGACGCCCTGGCCCTTGCGGGGGCGCTCTTTGTCGAGGCGGATGACGTCACCCCGGAAAACCGCGCCCTCATAAAAGAACACATCCTCTTCCAGTTTGAACGGTTCATGCTCGAAGGCATCTACGAGGACGACCTGACCGCCCCGGTAAAGCGGTGGCTTCTAGGCGTATCAACCTAGCCCATCGCCCCTAATTCACCCCCGCAAGCGCCACCGCCGACACCCGCTCCACCCCCAGGGCTTTCAACGCCCCGGCGCAGGTCTCCAGGGTGACTCCGGTGGTGCGCACGTCGTCCAGGAGGAGGACCCGCCGGGGCAGGGGTATCTTCCCCCTGTCGATTTTATCCCGTATGCTGTCCGGAACGTAGTAGGCGGCCTGGGCGTTCCTGCTCCGCTCGTCCCTGGTAAGTTTTTTCTGCTGCACCGCGCTCCTCCGCCTGAGGAGGCGCAGCACGGGCATCCGGTGGGCCAGATCCAGCCACCGGCACAGGTCTTCTACCTGGTCCCACCCCTTCCGGCGCAGTTTGCCCGGCCTGGGAGGCACGGGGACAATCACCATGTTGTCCCCGAAATTTTCCCCAATCACCTCCGCGATGATGCGGGCAAAGAGGGGCGAGAGGAGCCGCACCCCCTGGGTCTTCCACGCAAAGAGCAGGTCCTTCATCCACAGGCGGTAGGAGAACACGGGGAAGCACAATTCCACCGGGGACGCCTCCTCCCGCTTCCTGCACTCCATGCAGAGTCCCGCCTCCGAAATCAGGGGCTTTCCGCACGTCTTGCACCGCCCCTCCGCGCCCTCCCAGGTCAGGAGCCGCTTGTCCCGGCAGGACGGGCACAGGGGGGTGAGGGCCCGCCTTCCGCACACCAGGCACTCGTCACCCCCCAGGCACAGGGAGAGGGTCAGGTAGATGATCTTCCGGAGCCAATGCCCCGCCGCAAGCAGGAAAAATTGTATGTTTTTCATACCTCTGTTATGTGGGGTGACTCGCAAAAAATGGACACAATCCGCAAAATTTTGTATCATTTTTGCATGAATATTCCCCTTTCAAAAAGCGAACTCGAAGCCGCGGCGGCCCGCTACGGCACCCCCTTCTACCTGTATGACGAAGGGGCCATCCGCGAAAACATGCGCCGCTTCGCCGGGGCCTTCTCGATGTTTCCGGCCTTCCGGGAATACTTCGCGGTCAAGGCCTGCCCGAACCCCTACATCCTCAAGATTCTCGCCGCCGAGGGCTGCGGAGCCGACTGCTCGAGCCTGCCGGAGCTGATGCTGGCGGAAAAATCCGGCATAACAGGCGAGCGGGTGATGTTCACCTCAAACGAGACTCCCAGCGCTGAGTTCCGGTTTGCCGCGAAACTCGGGGCCGTCATCAACCTGGACGACATCACCCACATCGATTTTCTGGAGCGCGCCCTGGGGAAGCTGCCGGAGCTCCTGTGCTTCCGGTACAATCCGGGGCCCCTCAAAAAGGGAAACGCGATCATCGGCAAGCCCGAGGAGGCGAAGTACGGGCTCACCAGGGAGCAGCTTTTCGAAGCTTACCCGAAAGCGTTGAGTCGCGGAGTCAGGCGGTTCGGCCTGCACACGATGGTTGCGTCCAATGAGCTTGACCCGGATTATTTTGTGGAGACCGCAACCATTCTCTTTGAGCTTGGGGCGGAACTACACCGGCGGTTCGGCATCCGCCTTGAGTTCGTGAACCTGGGCGGGGGCCTGGGCATACCCTACAGGCCCGGCGAGCGGGCGGTGGACTACGACTACATCGCCAAAAAAATCAAGGCCGCCTACGATGACATCATCGCGCCCGCGGGACTTGCGCCCCTTGGGGTGTTCTGGGAGTGCGGCAGGCCCATCACGGGACCCTACGGCTGGCTCGTCGCCCGGGCGATTCACCGCAAGAATATCTACCGGGACTACATCGGCCTGGACGCAACCATGGCGGACCTGATGCGCCCCGGCATGTACGGGGCCTACCACGAGGTCACCGTGGCGGGCAAGGAGGACGCCCCAGGGACTCACGTCTACGACGTGGTGGGGTCCCTGTGCGAGAACTGCGACAAATTCGCCGTCCAGCGGAGTCTGCCGGAGATCGACGTGGGGGAGACCACGGGGGATCTGGTGGTGATTCACGATGCGGGGGCCCACGGGCGGGCCATGGGCTTCAACTACAACGCCAAGCTGCGCGCCGGGGAGCTCCTCCGCAGGACGGACGGGTCAATCACCCGGATTCGCCGCCGGGAAACCATCGACGACTACTTCGCCACCCTGGACTTCTCCGGCCTGGAATCCTTCCCCGTGTAGCGGACGCCGCCGGCAATTTCAAATTCAGACACGAACCCCAGGCGTCCAACACTTTTTAAGACGTTTTTCTGATTTTTTTTCTTGACAAAGCAGAAAAAACACCCTATAGTTATCTCAGCCACTGGAGGAGGAGGCTTTATATCCTCTTCCGCCACCCGGTCCCGCAGGGGGCCGGGCGATTTTTTTACTTTCTACCTATGATTGCTCGCAATTCATTATAATTCCATGAATACAGTTTGCCCAGTATCTCAAAAAAGCACTTGAAAACGCCTGAATCATGCCGTTCTTTCAGTTCCCCGGCAATTTTGGCTCTAACGCTGTCAACAGTTAAATCAGTTAGCAACCATATAAACACCGAATGTCCTGAAATTTCAGCATGTTTTTGAATCAGCGCCTTGCCTTGCTTATAAGCTTTTTTAAAGTCTGTCCCCAGGGTAACTCGTGTCCCTGTAACGGTTTTCAACTCCATAACCGAACCATCCAACACGACGTCCGCGCACCGCTCACCGGTCTTTGCGCCCTGTTCATCGGGCAAAAAAAACGCCACGCTTCCCCGGTCGGTCAGAATCCTTGCTTGAGCCATTTCACGCTTCCACTTATCCTGTTCTTTTAGTTTCTCTGCTATGCGGGATTTCGCAACCCAGATGCGGGATTCTGTCTGGAACCATTTCTCCTCTGGAAACAGTACCGTTGCTACAGCGCGGGTTCTTTCAATCCGCTGCTCCTCATCGTTCATACGGTGATCAGCCTATCACATAACAGTGATTTTTTACAGAACATCCAACACTTTTTCAGACACGAACCTCACGGACCACACGAACAGAATTTGCACGTCAATATAAACACATGGAGGGGTCTGCCGGGTGGCAGGGGGCTCGTCGCTTTTGTCTTGACTCTCCAGCGGGGTTACGGTATACTATACGCATGAACACCCGCTACAAAGACAGCGTCTTCAC
>JAISTZ010000001.1 GCA_031272345.1 Spirochaetaceae bacterium
GCCGCGGTAAACCAGGCGACGCCCGCTACAAGGGCAATCAGGCAGACCGCCGGCACGAAGTAGCCTGCCACCACGTCGGCGAGCTGGGCAATCGGGGCCTTGCTGCTCTGGGCGTCTTCCACGAGTTTGATGATTTGGGCCAGCGCCGTGTCGCCGCCGGTTTTTTCGGCCCTGAACCGGAGCACGCCGTTGGAGTTAATCGTGGCGGCGTAGACTTTGTCCCCGGCTTTTTTGTCCACGGGCATACTCTCCCCGGTGAGCATGGACTCGTCGATCGCCGTGTGCCCGCCGGTCACCACGCCGTCCACGGGGATTTTCGCCCCGGGCTTTACCACGATGATGTCCCCGGGAATCACCTCGCTGATGGGGATTTCCTTTTCCGCCCCGTCAACCATGACGATGGCGGTCTTGGGGGCCAGGCCCATGAGCTTTTTTATGGCCTCGCTGGTGCGGCCCTTGGACACCGCCTCCAGGGACTTCCCCAGGAGAATCAGGGCGATGATGACCCCGGCGGTCTCGAAGTAGAGGGAGTCCACCGCCATGGGATTGCCCCCGGCGATTTGGAAGAGGTTGTAGACGCTGAAAATCACCGCCGCGGAGGTGCCCACCGCGATGAGGCTGTCCATGTTGGGGCTCCGGTGGAGGAGGTTTTTGAAGCCCGCCGTGTAGAACCGGTAGCCCACCGCGACGATGGGGACGACCAGGGCCAGCTCCGCCAGGCCGTAGCGCAGGGGGAATTTCATGGGCATGAGGAACATGGGGAAGGGCAGGGTGAAGACCTTAATCATGGGGGCCATGGCGATGTAGAGCAGGGGGAGCCCGAAGGCCGCGGCGACGGTGAATTTTGTCCACAGCACACGGATTTCCTTTTCCTTCCGGGCCTTGTCTTCGTCAACCGTGCCCTCCTTGGGAATGTCCAGGGCCTCGTATCCCGCCCTGGCGACCGCCTCCTTGACCGAGGAAATCCTCACCGCCTGGGGGTCGAAGACCACCGTGGCTCTCTCGGTGGCCAGGTTGACCGACGCGCTTTCCACGCCGGCGAGCTTCCTGATTGCCCGCTCCACCCGCGCGGAGCAGGCCGCGCAGGTCATTCCCCGGATTGCCAGTGTTTGACTTTGCATGTGTGTCTCCTTATCGTTCTTATCTAAAATGACTTTCAGGGTATACCAGGGGCCGGTACGCTGAAACTTCCTGCTGTATCGCCCCCAGGTCGATGTCGTCCAAATCGTCCACCACCTTCACGTAGGCGAAGAGGGCGTTGTCCCCGGTGGAAAACTGGAAGTCCCCTTCCGGCTTCACCGTGATGGCGAATCCGCCCCCCGCGTCAAAGGCCTTCATCTTGTATGACGGAAAAAGCAGCACGTCCTTGCCGGAATCCAGGGCCGCGTTTTCGATGACCAGGTTGGCGTTCAGGCCCCGTTGCAGAATCACCAGGGCGGGCTCGATCGCCTCGTCCGTAATCCGCAGGGCGGCCATCTGTATCCGCCCCTGCTTCTTCCCCAGGACAACCTCCCCGGCGGGAATCACGTAGGCGGCCGGTTCCGGCCCGGTGAGCGCTGCCTTGGCCGTGAGTGCCCCCATGTCCGTGTCCGGGTCCACCACGGTAATCGTGCTCCGAATCATCCCCATCCAGCAACTGTAGCGGAATTTGCCGGTTCTTTCCGGGGTGAATTCTATCAGGTTGCTCCCGGGGGTCAACACCTGCTCCAGGCCGTATTCACCGATGAACAGGCGGCTGTTGCAGCCGTTCACGGCGTCCGGCGGCGCGTCGATCGTCCACTTGACCGGGAGCCCCGCCCGCACGGTTATGGCCGGATACCGTCCCCCCGCCATGACGGAGCCCACCAGTTGGACGCCCCCCTCCTCCCGGTAGGTCTGGGGGGCCGCCTCGCCGGAGAGGTTCGGGAAGAGCATGAAGAGCCCCATCACGCACACCAGCGCCGCCCCCGTGATCATCGCCTTTTTGGTGAATTTGACGCTCCGGTCCTTGCCGTTTACGCCGGACATCTTGGCAATGCGCACATGTTTTGTCTGTATTCCGCTTTCCGTGTTCATGCCCCAATCATACACGGGTTTTATGAACGGATTATGAACACCGCCGCGGCAATACTTGAAAAAAAGGCTTTTTCGCATTATTTTTAGTGTCAAGGAGCATATTATGCAAGCGCTTGAGTTCAGCACCGTGGTGGAAAACGGCAGTATCCGTGTCCCAGAGCACTATGTCCGGCAAATCCTTTCGCCTGTCAGGGTTATCATTCTTGTCGATGATTTTCCCCGCCCGATGCGGAAGAAGCGGTTCAACGCCGCAAAACTAAAAACGAAGGGCTTTAAATTTAACCGGGAGGAGCTCCATGAACGGTAAAGAAAAAGCCTTTTTGGACACTAATGTCGTTATTTATCTTTATTCTGAAGATGAGACACAGAAGCAGCAGATTGCCGAGGAGATCGTTGATGACTATGACTGTTGCATCAGCACCCAGGTTCTGAATGAGTACTGTAGCGCTTGTATAACGAAATTTCATACCCCGCTTGATGATGTGCGGGCTTCTGTAGAGGAAATGCTGAGCGAATTCCCTAATGTGAACATTGAACCCGCACAAATCAGGAACGCGCTGGATTTACGTGTAAAATATGATTATAACTATTGGGACTGCCTTATGCTTTCGGCAGCCCTGAAGGCAGGCTGTAACTATATTTTCACGGAAGACATGCAAGACGGGCAAATTATAGAAAACAGGCTGACTATAAAAAATATCTTCAATACCAGCGGCGCTATATAAGGCCCCTCCTTGCCCGTGTCCCTAGTTTGGGGATTCTTTTTGGGCCTTGAGCAGGCACTTGGACTGTTCCAGCAGGCAGACCCGCAGGGGCTTGTCGAGGCGTTTGAATATGTCTATCAGGTTTTCGAGCTGCATGTCCGGGGGCGGGGCGCCGAACATCGCTCCCGCGCCGGTGAGGAGCCATTCTTTGTTGACGGCGAACTGGGACGCGATAAGCTGGATGGTCCTGTCGTTGACGTTTCTGTTGCCCAGTTCGATGTCCCCTAGAAGGGTCTGGCTTATGAAAATTTTTTTAGCGAAATCGGTCTGGGAGAGGTTCAAGGCCGTTCTGACTTCTTTTATGCGGTCCCGTATCTCTTTCATATTTTTTTTGTCTCTCTTTTAAGGTACCACAAAAGTCCCTTTCCAATCAAGGTTCGACCCAACGGAGGCCGCCGGCCGGAAAAATGTATGAAAAAGTATACATGATTCATAAAATTCTAAAAAATTATGTATTTCGCTTGACAAACTATTTTGCGGTAGTTATACTTACCACAAAAGAGGAGAAGGTGATTCGCTATGGTCGATGAGGCGGAGATACGGGAGCTTTGCCGGGTTTACCGGGAAATGGACGAGGCCGGCAAGAAAAAGATGGTTCGGATGGCCGGGCGGTTCCTGACCGTCCAGGGGAAAAAGGCCCCTCCCGCCGGCCCGAAGGAGCGGGCTGTTCCCACCGGCATCCCCGCCGTATAAAACCGCAGCGGCATGGGCGCCGCGGCCCGGCGGCCATGGTTGCGACGTTCCGTAGGGAGGAATCCCCGGCTTGTTTCTTGAGACTCTTAACGGCCGGGGGTTTCTCCTGTTTATAGACGGCGCCGTAGACGGCGCATTGAATTGTATAAAAAAAGATAACCCCGGCGGCGGCAAACCTGAGAAATTTCCTCGCCGTCCGGGGGCACGATGTGTGCGTTGGAAGTATACCCTTCAAAAGGTCCGCCTTCAATGCGCACTCCTTATCTTTTTTGAGGGGCTATCCCGGAAGTAATTTCCGGGAGCCTCTTTTTTCTGGTTTAGGCAGGTGAACAGCAGAAGATGAGGCCAAATTCATCCTTATTGAGAGAAGGAAAGGCTCTTTTCGCTTTTT
>JAISTZ010000007.1 GCA_031272345.1 Spirochaetaceae bacterium
ATCGACGAGATGGACATATTCATCGCCGCCTGGTGCCGCGTGAATGACTTCACCCTGGTGACGAATAACAAAGACCACTTTGCGCAGATCTCCGGCCTTGTGCTGGAGGACTGGTCGACATAAATAACGAGCACACATAGGAACGCCTCCCAGCGATGGGGGGCTGGTTTCGTCATTCTGTTCCCAGGAACAGGGTGCCCTTCATGGCGCCGGCCCGGAGCCGGGCGAGGGCCTGGGGCACAGCGCCGTTTGCCAGGGCCATGGCGATTCCGTACCGGGTGACCTTTTCCGCGGCTTCAAGCTTGGTTTCCATGCCTCCGGTGCCGAAGTCGTTGGCGCTGCCGATGACGATGGACTCCCTGAGGGCACTGATGTCCGTGACGGTCTCCACCAGGGCGGCATCGGGGTTGGTCTTGGGGTTGTCCGTGAAGACCCCGTCGATGTCGCTGAAGAGAATCAGCACGTCCGCGTTCCACAGGGCCGCGGTGAGGGCGCTCAGGTTGTCGTTGTCCCCGATGCGGATTTCGTCGAAGGCCACGGAGTCGTTCTCGTTGATGATGGGCACGACCCCCTCGTCCAGCAGGGTGAAGAGGGTGTTCCGCATGTTCAGGGACCGGTGGTCGTCTGAGAAGTCCTCCTTGGTAAAGAGGAGCTGCCCGATGTGGAGGCCCTGGCGGTTGAAGGCGGCGCGCCACTTGTCCATCAATTCGACCTGGCCGATGGCGCAGAGGGCCTGCCGGTAGTGGATGTCCCGCCTGCGGGACCAGCGGTCCAGGGCGGACAGCCCCGCCACCTGCGCGCCCGAGGACACCAGGACGATTTGCTTGCCCTCCTTCATCAGGGAGGCCACCTGGGAGGCGAAGTCGTTCATGAAGCCGATGTTGATGGCCCCGTCTTCCCGGGCAAGGGTTGTGGAGCCGATTTTGACGCAAATTTTCCGCGCCCCCTCCAGGACTTCCGCTATGGTCATCGTACCTGCCCGTCCCCTTCGAGGAGATATTTTGTGGTGGTGAGGGCCTCGAGCCCCATGGGACCGCGCACGTGCAGTTTCTGGGTGCTGATGCCCAGTTCCGCGCCGAAGCCGAATTCCCCGCCGTCGGTGAATCGGGTTGATGCGTTCACGTAGACGCAGGCCGAATCAATGCGTTGCTGGAAGCTCCGGGCGTTCTCCACGCTCCTGGTGATGATGCTGTCCGAGTGTTTTGTATTGTGGGTGTTGATGAAGCCGATCGCCTCGTCTATGCCGGAGACGGTTTTTACGGCCAGGATGGTGTCAAGGAATTCCGTGCCGAAGTCACCCTGGGCCGCCTTGACGACCCTGGGCCGTCCTTGCAGCACGGCGAAGGATTCTTCGTCACACCGGAGCTCCGCCCGGCCGGCAAAGCGCTCCTCCAGGGCCGGAAGGAATGACGAAAGCGCGTCCCGGTGCACCACCAGGGTTTCCAGGGCGTTGCAGACCCCGGGCCGCTGGAGTTTGCCGTTCTCCGCCACGGCGACCGCCATGGCTATGTCCGCGCTCTGGTCCACAAAAAGATGACACACCCCGCTCCCGGTTTCTATCACCGGAATCCGCGCATTGTTTACGACCATGTTGATGAGCTCCGGGCCGCCCCGGGGAAGGACCACGTCGATCAGCCCCCGGGCGTTCAACACAGCGTCCACTTCCGAGCGGTCCCCGGAATCGAGGAGGCGGACGGCCCCAGGCACGCCTTCGGGACACCGGGCCAGCCCCTCCGTTATCGCGGCGGCTATGGCGCGGTTCGATTCCAGAGCCGCGGAGCTGCCCCGGAGGAGAATCCCGTTCCCGCTTTTGTATGCCAGGGCAAAGGCGTCCACGGTGACCGCCGGGCGGGACTCGTAGATGATCGCCCCGACCCCCAGGGGGACCCGCACTCGGCGCACCTCAAGGCCGTTGGGGAGCCGCCAGCCCGCTTCCACCGTGCCCACGGGGTCCTTCTGGGCAATCACCACACGGACGCCCCGCACCGCCCCGGCCAGGCGGTCCTCGTTCAGGGCGAGCCTGTCCAGGAGGGCGTCCTTCATGTCGCCGTCACGGGCGCGCCGCAGGTCCGCCCGGTTCGCCCGGAGGATTGCTTCCGCGCTTGCTTCCAGTGATTGGGCCGCGGATTCGAGGGCGGCGTTCTTTTGGGCCCCCGTGCGCTGGGCGAGGGTTTCCGCCGCCTTCCGCAGTTCCGCGCAGGTCTGGTTAAAATTCATATCAATCTGCCTAATAATTAGCCAAAAAAACGATTCCAAGAAGTATCATTATGCGGCACCGCTCGCAGGAATCGGGGGTGTCGACCCCCAGGCACCGGACGTAGAGCCAGAAGAGGCCGAATTCCGGGTCTATCCGCATGGCGTATTCCGCAAAATCATCTTTCTTTGCCTGCTGGCCGAACATCAGGTAGACCGTGTCGGAGAGCACTTCGAGAAAGTCCTTGTACGCGGCAACGTAGTCCTCCCTGGAAAAGAGGGCGCAGAATTTTTCCAGTCTGCCGAGGACCTGTTCCTTGAGGGCTTCGTCGTATTTTTCGACCCAGCTTTTTTTGACGAGCAACTGAAGGTTCTTGTGGAATTTTAGCACGAGTTTTTGCTCAAGGGTGTCCCGGGTTCCGGTTTTTTTGCCCATCAGGTGTTCAAATTTGCCGTCGGCCCCGAAGAAGTCCGCAATGCGCCCGGCGGCCTTGCCCAGGGCAGGGATGTCCTTTTCCTCCGCCAGGGCCCGGAAGGAGGCGCGGGTCTGCCCGTCCAGGGCGTTAAAGGCGGCGCTGTTAATCAGGTTTAAAAAATTGGTCATACGATGTATGGTATAGACGAATGGGGAAGATGTGTCAAGTACGTCCGCGTCAAATCAAGGTCAGACCCCCTGGTGCCAGGCGCATGCGCCTGGCACCAACCCGGCGTCATCCCCCCGGTGCCAGGCACATGTGCCTGGCACCGGGGAAGGGATGGGGGAGAACGAGCGGCGG
>JAISTZ010000110.1 GCA_031272345.1 Spirochaetaceae bacterium
CGACGCCAGGGCGACCCTGAAGGACTGGCGCGCCGTGACCCGCTGTTCCTCCACCGAGGGGGCTTGCAGGAAGATGCCCGCGGCCGCGGCCCCGATGAAATACCCGACGATGAACCCCCCTGAGGGCGACGCCAGGGAGGCGAGGCCGCTCCTCCCCCCGGCGAATACCGGGAGCCCCAGGACGCCCCCCAGGATGTAGAGCCCCACCGCGGCGGCCCCCTGGAAGCCCCCGAGGACGGTCCCGGCGAGGAGCACCATCATGTTTTGCAGCACGATCGGCACCCCGGCGGGGCCCGCGGGGATCGCCACGAAGCCGCTCACCCCGATAATCGCCGCAAAAAGGGCGATAAACACCGATCGAGTCGTTCTTTTTCTGTTGTTTGCGCGTTCAGCCATAGCTACTCCTTACAGTTATTGTCAACCAAAGAATATACTGAGGTTGACGAAAAACGTCAAGGGGGAGCGCTGAAAAAGTCAATTGACGGTTTTTCAACCTTTCCTAGATGTTCTCCCTGAAGAATACGTCTATGGGAATGTCTATCACGGGCTCGCAGGGTTCCCCCAGGACGCAATGGCGGTAGAGCTCGCAGAGGGCCTGGTAGCCCTGGTTGTCCGCCCGCTGGGAAATCAGGCAGTCGATGGCCCCGTCCAGCACACAGCGGCGGTTGCGGGGGAGGTTGTCGTAGCCGATGAGGGCGATGTTTTTTTTGAGGCCCCGCTCCACGAGGTATTCAGCCACCAGGTAGCCCTCGGCGTGGGGCACAAAGATGCCGCTGATGTCCGGGTGCAGGGCAAAGAGCTCGTCCATAAATTCGTGGAGGGAATTCGGGTCCAAAAAATCGCAGGACACCTCTATGGTGCGGGAATTTTCCCGGCTCCCAAAGTATTCGGAAAAGCCCCGGATTCGTTCCCGGAGATTCAGCCCGTCGCTGAACATGCGGATGGCGGCAAAGAGCCCCGCCCGCTTGAGGAAGCTCATCATGCGGCCCGCGCACAGGCCCCCCCGGAAGGGGCTCTGGGCGATGGTGACCAGGGGCCTGGTTTTTGCCAGGGGGGAATCCACGTAAATGTAGGGGGCGCCGTTCATGAGGGCGGCGAGGCTCTGGGCGTCTTGGGAGAGGACCGGGGACAGAATCATGCCGTCGACGCCCTTTTCCAGCAGGGCGGCCCCGGCTTCGAGCATGGTTCCGGGTTTTGTCCGGTCAAAAAAAGCCGGGAGGAGCTCGATGGTGAAGGGTCTGAGGGTGAGGCACGCGCTTTGGATGCCCGAAATCACCAGGTCCCAGTACCCGAAATCCGTGTCCCTGAGGGGAAAGAGCACCCCCACCGTGAGGACCGACCGCTGTTTGAGCTGCCGGGCTGCCAGGTTGGGGGTGTACCCGTATTTTTCGATGACCTCTTCGATTTTCTGTTTGGTGGCCGGAGCGACCTTGCCCCGGTTGTTCACCACCCGGTCAACCGTGCCGATGGAGACCCCTGATTTTTCCGCAATCTGGCTAAGAGTCATGGGCCGCCCTGTTTTTGTTTACGTTCACAAAACAAGCATATATGATTTCGGGGAAGAAGTAAAGAATAAATTTTCTTAAAAAATAAAGAAATTTGTTATTTTCGCTTGACAAACGCCAAAGCGCGGTGTAGGGTAAATGTGTACGATAACATTTCATTCCTAGGAGGTATTACAGAATGAAAAAGGCATTGATTGCGGCACTGATTGTGCTCACAGCAACGGTTGCTTTTGCAGGGGGAAGCAAAGACAGCGGCGGAGGCCAGCCCAGGATCGGCGTGGCGATTTACAAATTTGACGACACCTTCATGTCCACCGTGCGGAACGCGATTTCCGACGCGGCCGCAGGCAAGGCGTCCGCCGAAATCGTGGACAGCCAGAACGCCCAGCCCACCCAGAACGACCAGGTGGACAACTTCATCTCCAAGGGCGCAAAGGCCCTGGCGATTAACCCCGTGGACCGCACCGCGGCAACGGTGATTATCTCAAAGGCCAAGGCAGCCAACATCCCCGTGGTGTTCTTCAACCGGGAACCCCTGGAAGCGGACATGCAGTCCTGGGACAAGGTGTACTACGTGGGCGCAAAGGCGGAAGATTCCGGCACCTACCAGGGTCAGATTATCGTTGACTACTGGAAGGCCAATCCCGCTGCGGACAAGAACGGCGACGGGGTGATCCAGTACATCATGCTCAAGGGCGAGCCGGGCCACCAGGATGCGGAGCTCCGCACCCAGTATTCAATCCAGGCCGTCAAGGACGCGGGCCTCAAGGTGGAGCTTCTGGCGGAAGACACCGCCATGTGGGACAGGCCCAAGGCTGTCGATAAGATGGACGCTTTCTGGGCGCGCTTCGGCGACAAGATCGAAGTGGTGTTCTGCAACAACGACGACATGGCCCTGGGGGTCATCGAGTCCCTGCGGAAGGTCGGCTTTTTCTCGGGAGGAAAATTCCTGCCCGTTGTCGGCGTTGACGCCACCGCTCCGGCCCTGGCGGCCCTGGCGGAAGGAACCCTCCTGGGCACGGTGCTGAACGACGGCAAAAACCAGGGCAAGGCGACCTTCGACCTGGCTTATGCCGCGGCCACGGGCGCCTCTGTTTCCGGCGCGGGCTGGCCCCTTGACAGGGGTAAGTACGTGTGGGTACCCTACCAAAAGGTCACCAAAGAAAACTACAAGCAATTCCAGTAGGGGCGCGACCGCCGTCTCCGGCGGTTTGCCCTGAGGGTTTTGCCGGCCACATCGCGCTGTGGCCGCCCCGCGCTCTGCGGGGTGACCACGGCGTCATTTTTCAAGGCGGTGGTGCATGGGCCAATCCGATTTCGTCCTTGAGATGGACGGTATCTCCAAGAGTTTCCCCGGGGTAAAAGCCCTGGACAACGTGACTCTCCACGTGCGCAAGGGCGAGGTCCACGCGCTCATGGGGGAAAACGGCGCGGGAAAGTCCACCCTGATGAAATGCCTCTTCGGTATCTACGATCCCGACGGCGGCACAATCAGGGTTGACGGCGAAACCGTCAAATTTTCGGACGCAAAGGACGCCCTGTCCCGGGGCATTTCCATGATTCACCAGGAGCTCTCTCCCGTAAAAGACCGCAGCGTGATGGAAAACCTGTGGCTCGGGCGGTTCCCGGAACGCCGCGTCCTGGGCATTCCCTTTGTCGACCACAGGGCCATGTACGAAAAAACCCTGGAGGTCTTTGCGAGTCTGCAAATCGACATCGACCCAAAGGTGTGGGTCCGCTACCTGTCGGTCTCCAAGGTGCAGATGCTCGAAATCGCCAAGGCCTGTTCCATGAACGCAAAGATCATCATCATGGACGAGCCTTCGTCATCCCTCACGGAAAACGAGGTTGACCACCTGTTCAAGATAATCAACACCCTCCGGGACAAGGGCGTGTCGATCATCTACATTTCCCACAAAATCGAAGAAATCCTCCGCATTTCCGATGAGGTGACCATCATGCGGGACGGCAAATCCATCGGCACCTGGCCGGCGGAGGGGCTCACCAACGACTTCATCATCGCCAAGATGGTGGGCCGGGACCTGTCCAACCGGTTCCCCCCCAGGAGCAACATCCCCGGGGACGATATGCTCACCGTGTCGGCCTTCACGAGCGCCGAGCGCAACTCCTTCCAGGACGTGTCCTTCACCCTGAGGCGGGGCGAAATCCTGGGCATCGGCGGGCTGGTGGGCGCAAAACGGAGCGAGCTCGTGGAGACCATGTTCGGCCTGCGGCCCCTCAAGTCCGGGGAGATGAGCATGAAGGGCAAGAAACTTCGGGTGCGCAGTTCAATCGACGCCAAGGGCAACGGCATGGCCCTCCTCACGGAAGAGCGCCGGGCAACGGGCATCATCCCCATGCTCTCGGTCCTCGACAACACGGTCATAGCGAACCTGATAAAATATCTTTCCAAAATCGGCCTTATCCGGGCAAAACAGTGCGCCGGTGATGTGGACGACAGCATCGAAAAACTCCGAATCAAAACCCCCTCCCGGATGACTCGAATCAAGGACCTCTCCGGCGGGAACCAGCAGAAGACGCTCTTTGCCCGGTGGCTCCTCACCAATCCGGAGATCCTCATCCTGGATGAGCCCACCAGGGGGATCGACGTGGGCGCAAAATACGAAATTTACACGATAATCGCAAACCTCGCGCAGGAGGGCAAGAGTATCATCATGATTTCATCGGAGATGCCGGAGCTGTTGGGTATGTCCGACAGAATCATGGTGATGTGCGCCGGCAGGATGACCGGAATTCTCGACGGCAAAACCGCCACCCAGGAGGAGATAATGCGGCTGGCCACCCAATTCGCAAAGGAATCAACCAAAGGAGCAAACCAATGAGCACGGATCTGTCAAAAAAGCTTAGCCGGGATACGGTAAAGAATTTCTGTCTCAACAACGCGATTTCCCTGGTGCTTGTGGCGCTGATCATTTTTATCGCGATTAGGGAGCCGGGTTTTATTTCCGTACGGAACCTGCGCAACATCCTTACCATGAGCGCCACCCGGCTCATCATCGCCCTGGGGGTTACGGGCTGTCTCATCACCGCGGGCACGGACCTGTCCGCGGGGCGCAACGTGGGGCTTGCGGCGGTGATTTCGTCGTCCCTCCTGCAAGCGCCGGATTATCCCCGGCGGATGTACGAAAACCTGCCGTCCCTGCCCCTCATCGTGCCCCTGCTCGTGGCGGTCGTCGTGTGCGGCCTGGTGGGTCTCGTCAACGGCATCGTCGTGGCCAAGCTGAAGGTGCCCCCCTTCATAGCGACTCTGGGAACCATGGTGGCGGCCTACGGTATCTGTTCAATTTACTTTGACCGGCCCCCCTACGGCGCTCAGCCCATCGGCGGACTCAACAAGGCGTTCAGCGCCCTGGGTACGGGCTACGTGGGTTTCGGCGGCAACTACTCGATCCCCTACATCGTGCTCATCGCGGCGGCCTTCACGCTGGTGATGTGGATTCTCTACAACAAGACCCGGCTGGGCAAAAATATCTACGCCATCGGCGGCAACATGGAAGCCGCCCGGGTGTCCGGGGTGAACGTGACCAAGACGCTCATCATCGTGTACATCATCGCGGGGTGCATGTACGCCATCGGGGGCTCCCTCGAAGCGGCCAGAACCGGCGGCGCCACGAACAACTACGGTAACGGCTACGAACTCGACGCCATCGCGGCCTGTGTTGTCGGCGGGGTTTCCGTGTACGGCGGCATCGGCACCGTGCCGGGGGTCGTGGTGGGCGTGTTGATTTTTAGCGTCATCAACTACGGCTTAACGTTTATCAACGTGAACCCCTATTGGCAGCAAATCATCAAGGGCGTCATCATCGTGGCGGCGGTCGCCATCGACATCAAGAAATACCTGGTGCGGCGATAAGGACGGAAGGAGACAATCGGCTTGACTCATGCGCATTTATGAAATAAACTTATGTTATGGAGAACACCTTATGAAACTGGATTTGAGTGTAACCGTTCCGGATTCGGCGAATATATCCGCTACTGACGCACAAATTATGCTTGCCGCAAAGCTCTACGAGACAGAAAAACTTTCGCTGGGGCAAGCGGCTCGTGTCGCGGGCCTTTCATACCGCACGTTTTATGAACTCCTCGTCAAATATGGTATACCTGTTTTTTCGATAACAAAAGACGAACTCAAAGAAGACCTCAAAAATGCCGCAAGCCTACGATACGCTCGTAATTTCTGATACAAGCTGTTTGATTGCGCTTGCGAATATCGGTCTTTTGGATATTTTGTCCAAACTGTGCGCAACGGTTGTTGTAACACCTCAAATAGCCGCCGAATATGGTGATCCGCTTCCTGAGTGGATTCATGTTCAGGCAGTCACCAATTCTCAAGTCATGGATGCCATTTTGAATGTTCTTGACATAGGCGAATCAAGTGCTATCGCCCTATCGCTTGAAACCGAAAACGCACTTTTAGTGCTTGATGAAAAGAAAGCTAGGGTGTATGCGCGAAACCATGGTCTTAAACACACGGGAACTATCGGCATTTTGTTAGATGCGCACCGGAATCACTTGCTGAACAATATTGAAGAGGTCTTGGATAATTTGAGGAACTCCGGTTTTAGGATGCCTGCTGATATTGTGGATATTGATGCATAGGTTGCGGCTACCTATTCTCGGACCCTACGAACGGATCAGATTTGTCCGCGAGGTCTGTGTGGTCCTATGTTCTGTGGACGCTTCCCCTATGCGTCGGGCTTGCTGGGCTTGCGCGGGTCCCACTCGCCCGCGCTACGCTCAGTGTTTCAGCCCGCCTCCCGGAAAATGTTCCGTATGGTCATTCCTTCTATAACCTGATCGTCCCGCATATCTTCCGAGTAAAAAACCGTGCAATTATAGTCCAGCGCCGTGGCCAGGAGCAGAGAATCCCAATAGTGATAACCGTACTTTGCTATCAAATTCAAACCATGCTCGACGGTTTGTTCGTCAACCACCTTCATTTCAGTGTTGAATTTTATTTCGTCAAGCAGACGGATTATTTCTCCATGGGGACACTTGTTTTTTGACATGGCGGAGTAGAATTCCCCCAAAACCTGCGTACTTGAAATTATTCTGCGGGAAGACAGCACATCCGCAAGCACACGGGACGCCTCGCAGTGCTTGGGGCCGCTGTTCGCAACTGCCGCATACACATAGATGTTTGTGTCGGCAAATACCGCGTCACTCATATAACTCGTCCCGGGAGTACATCTTGAAGTTTTGGAGGGAAACCGGCTGCGAGAAGAAGCCGCCCCGCTCCTTCGGTTCCGGGAAGACATTCAGCCGGATCTGGGCGCTGCCTACGGAAACCGTATCGGGCAGTTCAACATCAAGGTGAATCCGCCTGTCCGCAGGGATTGTTACGGTTTGTTGTATCGCTATCATGGGAGCAAGAATAGCATATTTCAGGTTCTTACGCAATAGCCAAAAACAAAACTTTCGCCCCAGGACTATCTCCCCCCGCCGCTGTGCTGGACGGCAGGGGATTCGCTGTCATGCGCGGGCCTTCTCCCAAGACGCCTGCGGCCGAGTGCCGTTTACTCCTCCGGCGTCCAGTATGCCGCCTTGCCGCTCCTGTTCATGCGCGAGAATTGCGTCAAGCCGCCGCCTGGTCTCCGGGGACACCGGCGCAAGCGTGTCAAGCGCATCCTCCACGCTCTGCTCATATTCGTCCAATACGATGTCAGCCTCGTTCAACATGGTTACCTCCATAAACTTTCTGATATTTCCTGCTGGGGAATATCGTCTTGAGAACAATCTGTTCCGCCTCGTTTATCAACGCGGGAACGACATGAATATAATCATTGAAGGGCATGATGTAATAGATTTGCCCCGGACGCACGGGATTTTCCAGAATGGCTATTTCCCGGTGGTTTCTGATGACCTGTGCCGCGAGTTCAAAACTCACGCCCCGCGTTCTTTTGAGGAGGCGGTTTTTTGCTTCATCCCAGACAATATCCATGACAGTAACAGTATACCCCGGCGCAGTGGAAAAAACAAGCCCCCGGCCTCTTCCCCGGTTAAGGCGCAACGCCCTCCAAAAAACAAAAAGCCCCCTGGGTCTTGTTCCCCAGGGGGCAGGAGACTCGCTCAAACGCGTGCGCGTTGGTCTGCGTTAGCTTAGCGAGTTCTGATGAGCAGCCCCCGCCCATTTGGTGTCGTCGTTCACCATGTCGTCGGTATCAATGGTGCAGTTAAAAGCGCTCTCGTAGTCGTATTGACTATTGACGGCTTCAACAGTCGCTTTGCCGAAGTATGCGCTGCTGTTCTTCCCGCCGGGATAATAGAAAAAGATGCCTATTTTTGTCAGGGTGCCGTCTATAT
>JAISTZ010000122.1 GCA_031272345.1 Spirochaetaceae bacterium
CGGCGGCGGTTTTCTCCGCTTCCTTCCAGTTCCCCCGGCTGAACAACTCATCCATCCGGGCAAAAAACTCCCCGTAGGATATGACCCGCACATAGAGCAGCTCCTTCCTGTTTGCAATGGCCACCCGTCCTTCCACCGGCAGATACCCCAGGCCGCTTCCGGTAAGGCGGTGATCCCCGGCGGCAATGTTCTTCAGGGTGAACATGCCGGTCTCGTTTGACACGGCGGACACGATTCCCGCGGTGATCTTGTAGCCCCCGGCGGGTTTGTTTTTTTCGTCCACCACCAGCCCGTGGATGTCCTCAAGGCCCGTAAATCCCCTGGGCGCACCCGCGCAGCCGGAAAAGAAAGCTGTCAAAACCAGGGACATAAAAACCGCCCGGATGATTTTCTGTCGTTTCATTTGACCACATCCCTCCTTATGATTTTTCCGTCCCCGGTTCGGTAAAATTCCGCGGTGATGTTTCCGCCCCCGCGGATTACGCCGATTTTTTTGTAGGACCCAAAACGGGAATCAGGGGACTGGGGAATTCTCGCCGCGGTTGTTTCCGGTTTTTGCGCGCCCCAGAAAAGTGAAGTGACGCCCCGGAGGTATGCAAAGGAAAAATCCCCCTCCCGTTCTTGGGGAAGGGTTCGCCCTGCAAATCTTACGGAAACCGCGGCGTCCCCGGGGGAATTTTCCGAAATCCCCAGGTATTCAACGGGCCGCCCGCTCTCCAGACGCAGGCGTTCCAGGGCGGCAAAAAATTCCTCCAGATAGCGCCGGGGAATGACGCAGCCGATTTCTTCCGCCTCGGTCTTTTCGTAGGTAAGGATTCCCCGGGCATGTAACACAGCTTCCCTGATGAGCGGGACCGCCGGCTGCGCCGGCCCCTGATTTTCCCCGGCATTTTTCCCCCGGTTCCCCCGCTCGTTTTTGCCCGCCTCCCCGCCGGAAATTTCCAGGGAGAAGGAGGGCCGGTTCTCCCGGAAGGACACGTCCGAAAAGACCGTCCTGGAAGGGGAATCGCCCCCGGGAATGTCCTCGGGGTATACCCCCGAAAGGGCCAGGCTGAGCCGCTCCCCTCCGCCGGCCGAGGCGTAGGTGAGGGAGAGGATCCGCCCGTCATGCTTCGCCAGGGCCTCGCACAGGGCGGGAATCCCGGCAGCGATTGTCGCGCCCCCCTCTTCCTTCTCCAGCATTTCCGGCGGCGGGGCAGCTTCGGGAAGCCGGTTCCCCTGCCTGTCCAGGAACAGGGCCGGTGAGAGCAGGAGCAAGAGGAGGGCCGGCGCAACGACGAGCCGGTTCCCCCGGGTGAAGACGCCCTCGTCCCGTCTGGTGAGGGGATTCTTCACGGTGAGTCTCCTGGACTTCCTGTCCATCCTGTACCGGGCGAGCACGGCCTTCTCCATCACCACGACCCGGGCGGCAAGCCGGCCCTTGTCGAGCACGTACCGGCAGTCGATGCAGCAGGTCTCGGAAAAACAGGGGTGCAGTTTCTGCAACTGTTCCCGGACGAACCGGTCCTTGTTCCTTCCGAATCTGCTCCCCTGGGGAAGCTGGAAGCAATACTGTTCGTAATCCTTTTCGTCGATGTACATGGTTTCCTCCTAAAATTTGAATTCCGCCTCAACAAAAAGCGGTTTGTTTTCGTATGTCCAGGCCGCCCGGTACACCCGGACCCGCCCGCTCTCCCGCACCTTGGTGACGGTCACCGTGATTCCGGTGAGGGACTCCGAGAGGGCCTGCCAGGGGCCGAAGTCCTCGGCTGAATCCGGGCGGAGGCGCTCCGGGAGGGCCCGAAACCCCTCGGCGACGAACCGGTTCGCGGCCACCTCCTCCCGCAGGGTCAGGGTTTCCCGCCGGAGTTCCATCAGGGGATTGACGGCGGACACCAGAGCCGGGGACGCCAGAGCGAGGACTCCCGCCGCAAGGAGCGCTTCCACGAGGCTCACGGCCCCTCCTCCCCGGCTGGGGCTGCCCGGGCGTTCCGCCTCTCCAGGTCCGCATAGAAGGCCGCGGCGTCCTTCCTGGCCCGCACGTAGTCGGCCCGGAGGCGGGAATAGGCGGAATTCAGGATGAGCGCCAGGGCTATCACCAGGACGAGCGCCAGGGGAAGGGCGGACCCCCCGAGCCGGGAGGGCCTACTTCCAGGAAAGGATGTCCGCGTCAATCCCCTTCCCTCCTTCCCGCCCGTCCGCCCCCAGGGACGCGATGACAAACGGAAGCTGCCCCTCCGTGTTCCCCCGGCTTTCGTAGGAATAGGGGTGACCCCAGGGGTCCGCCGATATTTCCCTGTCCGTGTAGGGCCCCCGCCACCCGTCGGGCACGGGGGAGAGGGTGGGCTTTTCCCACAGGGCACCCAGCCCCTGCTCCGTGGACGGGAACCTGCCGCAGTCGATGTAGTAGGACTGGAGGGCCGCCTTGAAGGCGCTGATCTGGTTTTCGGCAGCGATCGTCCGGGCCCGGTCGATGAGCTTGACCGCGGACACCCCGGCCCCGGCGGACAGAATCGCCCCGATGGAAATCGCCGCCAGGGTCTCCACAAAGGTGAAGCCCCCGAGCCGTTTTTTTGTCATAGGATACCTCCGAAGTTCAGCATGAGGGGCAGAACCGTCCCCTTGAGCACCAGGAGCATGTAGATTCCCGCGGCAACCAGCATGGCCGGCTCGATGAGCCGCAGGAACAGCCTGGCCCTGGCGCGGCAGCGGCCTTCGATCTGGGCGGCGAAGAGGGTGAAGGCCCGGCCCGCTTCCCCGTTCACCATGGCGGTTTGCAGGAAGAACCGGGCCCCGGCGAACATCCCCTCGGCCCCGAAGGCGTTCTCCAGGGTTGCCCCTGCCCGCATGGCGTCCTGGGCCCGCACCAGGGCCGCCCAGAGCCGCTCCCTCCCCGCGGCCCCCGCGATGGCCGGCCCCAGGGCCCGCTCCACGTCCAGCCCCGCCCCGGTCAGGAAGCCCAGGATGGAAAACACGTAGTAGGTCCCCGGCAGCCGGTTCACCCAGAGGGCCGCCCCGAAACTGCCCAGGGCAAAGATCAGCATGAAGACCCAGGCCCCGGCGACGTTCCCCAGGGCGGACGCCAGAAAGGACCGGTCCTCCAGGAGGGACGCCCCCAGGGGGAAGAGGGTCCTGGCGTTCAGGAGAATCCCCGCGGTCGCCCCGGTCACCAGGAGGAACACAAAGCAGGGATAGACCGCCGAGAGGGCCAGCCGGGCCCCCGCGTCCCGCCGCTTCCGGTGGATCCCCGCCAGAAATTTGAAGACCTCCCCGTAATTCCCGGTCTCCTCGGCGCAGAGCACCAGGGAGAGGTCCTCCGGGGAAAATTCGGACCGGGAACACAGGGAAAAGGCCGCCGAGAGGGTATAGCCCTTTTCCAGGAGGGCCGACACCTCCTTCCCGATTTCCCGCACCGCTGGGGGAAGCCCCCCCATGGCGCCGATCTCCTTCACCAGGGCCGACACGGTGAGCCTGGACGCGGAGAGCTCCGCCAAAATGTCCAGGAAGGCCGCGGAGGCGTCTTTCTTCCCCATCATGCGGTCCTCCCCAGGACGGAAACGTCCCCCTCCAGGCGGAGGCCCCGGTCGCCGTGAATCAGCCGCTGGGAAATCACCCCCCGGAGGACCGACCGGATGAGCTGCTCCTCCGCCCCCAGGTCCTTCAGCCGGATGATAGACTCGTCCTTGCCGGTGGTATGGAGGGTGGCGAACACCAGGTGCCCCGTGAGGGACGCGCTCAGGGCCACGGAGGCGGTCTTGCTGTCCCGGATTTCCCCCAGCATGATGATGTCCGGGTCCTGGCGGAAGACCCGGCGGAGAATCTCGTCGAAGTCCAGGGAGACCGCCGTGTTGGTCTGAATCTGGGTGATTCCGTCGAGCACGTACTCCACCGGGTCTTCTATGGTGATTATCTTCTTGGCCCCGTTGGCCCTGGTGTGGAGCAGGGAGAGGAGGGACGCCAGGGTGGTCGACTTGCCGCTTCCGGTGGGGCCGCACACGAGAATCAGCCCGTCCGCGCAGTCCAGGAGGGAGAGAATCTTCCCCAGGGCATCCCTGGTGAACCCCAGCTTCTCCGGCTCCAGGGGCACCCTGGCGGAATCGAGGAGCCGCAGGGCCACGGACTCCCCCCGAAGGGCCGGGATGCAGGATACCCGCACACAGACCCGGTCCCGGTCGAACATGAACTGCCCGTCCTGGGGGCGGCGTTTTTCCAGGGTGTTGAGCCTGGCGAGGTTTTTGATTCTGAGCACCAGGCTCTCGGCGGTCTTCTCGTTGAAGACGATGTGTTCCCGCAGGGCCCCCCAGACCCGGAAGCGTACCTGCACCCCCCTGGAGGAGGGGCCCTCGATGTGGATGTCCGTGGCGCCCTGGGCTACGGCCTCGGCGATGAGGGAATCGAGCAGAGCTATGGCCGGGGATTCCTCCTTCCAGGGAAGGCCCTGTTCGGCCTCAGGCAGGGCTGGACGCCCCCCCTGGGTCTCCGGGGCGAAGAGCCTGGAGACTTCCCTGGCGCACTTGTCCTTGTCGATCTTGACGAAGTGGACCGCCCCTTCCCGGAGGCCGTTTTCCTTGAGCCACAGGAGGAAGGACTTTTCCAGGCGCCGGCAGAGGGACTCGTTGGCCGTGTCCACCAGGCCGAAGGAAATTTCCGTGGGGGCCTGGTCCAGAATCGCCACGCCGTTGTGCAGGCAGAACACCGGGGAAAGAAAAAACGGTTTCATTGGCCGCTCCTTGCAATGTATTGCTCGTACACCCGTAGGCAGCGTTCATCCGGGGTTTCGGCCCTCGCCGCTTCCCCCTCTTCCTCCGCCAGGTGGGGCACCAGGTAGATGATCATCTCGGTCTTTTCACGGGTCCTCGTGTCGTTCCGGAAGAGGAGGCCCAGGATCGGGATCCGGGAGAGGAAGGGAAGCCGCTCGGACACGATCGCCCGGTCGTCCTGCACGAGGCCGCTCAACACCACGGGCTCCCCGGACCGGCTCCGTACCTCGGTGGTGATGCTCTTCTCCGACGTGGGGGGCGGGTTCCCGGTGGTTGAGGTGACGTCGGCCCCCCGGCGGGACACCTGGGCGGTCACCTTGCTGGTGATCACGCCGTCCCCGGACACACTGCCGGTCACGTCCAGGGTGAGCCCCGCGACGATCTCCCTGGTCACCCCCGTGTACAGGGGCTTTCCGGTTTCCGGGTCGATCGCCACGTCCCGGTAGCGGTAGGTGTTGGTGTTCTTGAAGGAAATCGCCTGGCCCGAAACCCCGTGGAGGGTGGTGTCCGCAAAGACCGAGGCCATGTTTTCCGACAGGGCCGCCTGGAGCGCGGCGGCAAAG
>JAISTZ010000141.1 GCA_031272345.1 Spirochaetaceae bacterium
CGCTGGGCCTCGTCAATAAAAAGGAAACGCTTTTCCCCCAGGATGCCCCTGAGCCGCGCGGAGGTGATGTTGTCGAGCAGGGTCTGGACATCCGGCTCGTCCCCGTTGAGCCAGAGATACCGGCCCTGGACAGCGGGGCTTTTCAGTAAATCCTTGAGGAGCGTGGTTTTGCCGGTCTGTCTGGCCCCCAGCAGGGCGATGGCCTTTCTTTCCCCGAAACGCTCAGGGATGGTCAGGCTGAGCTGCCTTCCGATCATGCCGTCAGAATATCATAATATTCGTGGAATGTAAACCACGAAAATTATAATATTCGTGGAATTAAATCCTTAAAAATTGTAATATTTATGGAATATAATCCTTAAAAATTATAATATTCGTGGAATAAAATCCACAAAAATTATAATATTCGTGGAATTGAATCCTGGAATTTTTGAATTTTTTTCACTTTTTTTCCTAAAACCCCTTGACGTTGTGATGAAAAGTCACTATCGTTGTTTCTATCAATAGAAACTGTTTCTATAAAGAGAAACATCAAGGAGTTTTAGTATGACAAATGGACTGAAAACAGGGGTCTGCGTTCTCGGGGCCCTCATCGCCCTGTCGCCCCTCTACGGCGGGGGCAAGAAGGACGAACCCAAGGCCGCCCAGACCGTCCTCATCGGCATCGCCAAGATCGTGCAGCACCCGGCCCTGGATGATGTGGAAAAGGGCATCATGGACGCGGTGAAGGATGCCGGGGTCAAGGCCGACTTCGACCTGCAAAACGCCAACGGCGACGTGAACACCGCGGCCCAAATCGCCGCCAAGTACAAGGACGAGAAGGTGGCCCTGGCGGTGGGAATCGCCACGCCCACGGCGGTCGCCCTGGCAAACACGATTAAGGACGCCCCGGTGGTCTTCAGCACGGTGACGGACCCGGTGGACGCCCGCCTGGTGAGCACCCTGGATCACGGGGAGGGGAACGTGACGGGGCTCTCGGACGCGATTCCCACGGTGGACCACATCGGTCTGTTCAAGGAAATCGCCGGTATCAAAACCCTGGGGTACATCTACACCAGCAACGAGGCGAACTCCATCTCCGCCCTTGCCCTGGTTGAGGAGGGGTGCAAAAAGCACGGGCTCGCCCTGGTGACTCAGGCGATAAACACCTCCGCGGATCTGCGGCAGGCGGCCCAGGCCATCGTGGGCAGGGTCGACGGGATCTACCTGACCACGGACAACACGGTGTTCTCCGCCCTGCCCGCCCTGGTGCAGGTGTTCCGGGCTGCCAAAAAGCCGATTTTCTCCGGGGACGTTACGGGCGCAAAGGACGGGGGCTGTCTCATCGCGAGCGGGTTCAACTACTACAAGGCGGGCCTCGCCACGGGGCGAATCGTCCTGGACATCCTGGGGGGCAAAAAGCCCGCGGACATTCCGGTCAAATTCCTCACGGATCCGTCGGAAACGGACCTCCTCTTCGACCTCGACGCGGCCCAAAACTGCGGCGTCTCCATCCCCCAGCGCTACCTGGACCAGGCGACCTTCGTCTACCAAAACGGCGCGTTGACCGAAAAATAAGGAGCCGGTACAATTCCGCCATGGTCGAGACGATTGTAACCGAGGGGCTGATCTACGGCATTATGACTCTGGGGGTGTTCATCACCTTCCGGGTGCTGGACTTTGCGGACCTTACCGTGGACGGCACCTTCCCCCTGGGGGGCGCGGTCATGGCGTTCTGTCTGCTCCGGGGGGTCCCCCCGGGGCCGGCGTTCCTGGCGGCCTTTGCCGGGGGCGCCCTGGGGGGGCTCGCCACGGCGCTGATTCACACGAATCTGCGGGTGCCGGGGCTCCTCGCGGGGATCCTCACCATGACCATGCTCTACTCGGTCAACCTCCGCATCATGGACAACAAGGCGAACATCACCTACCTCAAGATGACGACTCCCTTCTCGTCCCTCCAGGCTATCTCCGAAGGGGTGCTCCCGGAGGGGCTCGCGGTGCTCCTCTTCGTGTTCATCGCCTCCCTCGTGCTCAAGGCCCTGCTGGACCTGTTTTTCCACACGGACTTCGGGCTCACCATGGGGGCCCTGGGGTCCAACCCGCAGCTCGTCATTTCCCAGGGGATGAATCCGGAGATCATCAAGGGGGTGGGTATCTGTCTGGCAAACGCCCTGGTGGCCCTGTCCGGGGCCTTCGCGTCCCTCTACAACGGATTCGCCGATGTGGGCGCGGGAAACGGGATGGTGGTTTCGGGGCTGGCGTCGGTCATGCTGGGGGAATTCCTCCTGCGGTCCAACAGCATCGCCGTGCTCACCCTGCGGGCCCTGCTGGGGTCGATCATCTACCGGGCCCTCATGTTCGCGGCCCGGATTCACGGCTGGAGAATCGGCATGAGCCCCAACGACTTCAAGCTCGTCACGGGCATCCTCATCATCCTCTGTCTCATCAGCGCCAAGGCCGACCTGCGGAGTCTCCTCATGGGGCGCAAAAAACGGGAGGGGCCGTGCTGACTCTGCAAGATGTTTCCATGGTCTTCGCCCAGGGGACCGCCGACGAAATCCGCGCCCTGGAGCGGGTCAACCTGACCGTGCGGGACGGGGACTTCATCACGGTCATCGGCTCCAACGGGGCGGGGAAGTCGACCCTGTACAATGTGATCGCCGGGACCTACGTCCCCACGGGGGGCAGAATCCTCCTCACCCCGGCGGAGGGCGGCCCGGTCAGGGACATCACCAGGGAGCGGGAACACCTCCGGGCCCGGTACATCGGGCGGATTTTCCAGAACCCCCTCCTGGGCACGGCGGGGAAAATGACGGTGGAAGACAACATGATGATCTGTCACACCAAGGGCTACAAGGGACTTAAAATCAGTCTGAACAACAAAATGCGCTCCTATTTCCGGGAGCGCCTTTCGGAGCTCAACATGGGGCTGGAGAACCGGCTCCGGGACAATGTGGAGCTCCTCTCCGGCGGCCAGCGGCAG
>JAISTZ010000160.1 GCA_031272345.1 Spirochaetaceae bacterium
CCCGGACATGGAATTTTCGCTGATTAAAAACCAGGGGGTCCTGGTGCGGGCCCTGCAAATCGCCGCGGCCGGGCGGCACCACCTCCTGGCCTTCGGTCCCCCCGGGTGCGGGAAGACCCTTGCCCTGGGCCGCTTCCCCGCCCTCCTCCCCTGCCTCACCGGCGCGGAGGCCCGGCCCGTGAGCCGCATCCACAGCCTGGCCGGAAGCGCCCAGTGCGCCGAGGGGCTCATCCGCATCCCCCCCTTCAGGACGCCCCACCAGAGCACCAGCCTCGAAGGCATGACAGGCGGGGGCCCCCACTGCTCCCCGGGGGAAATTTCCCTGGCCCACAACGGGGCGCTTTTTTTGGACGAGGTCCTCGAGTTCAAACCCCACGTGCTCCAGAGCCTCCGGGTGCCCCTGGAGACGGGCACGGTCTCCGTGAGCCGGGCCGGGCGGAGCGCGGTCTACCCCGCCCGGTTCGTGCTCCTTGCGGCGGCGAATCCCTGTCCCTGCGGCAACTTCGGGTCCAGGGGGAAGATCTGCCTGTGCAGCCCCAGGGCGGTGGAGCAATACTGGAAGAAATTTTCCGGCCCCCTCCTGGACCGGATCGACATCCGGGCGCCCGTGTTCCACCCCCAGGACCGGGGGGAGAAGGAGCCCAGGTATTCCGCCGGAACCATGGGGACAGCGGAGCTCCGCCGGGACATCGCCAGGGCCGCCGCCGCCCAGCGCTCCCGGCAGGGGGGATACAACGGCGCCATGGGCCCGGAGGACATCAGGCGCCACTGCGCCCTCGACCGGGACGCGGCGGATGCCCTGGAGGAGGCCTGCCTCCTCTACGGGTTTTCCTCCAGGGGCGCGTCCTCGTGCAGGAAGGTCGCCCGGACCATCGCGGACATGGCCGGAAGCCCGGTCATCACCAGGGACCATATAGCGGAGGCGGTCTTCTTCAGGAAAAGCGAGGGCGCCCTGGCCTACGATGGGGGGTGGGACTATACCGCGGACAGGCATTAAGCGCGGGCACTGCACATGATGCAGGCCCATGCGCCGCGCCGGCACGGATGCCGCTCACCCCGCGAATTTCGGGTACAAATTGTAGCCCTTTGCGGGATTGTTCGCCCCGAGGGACAGGATGAACTCGTTTTCCCTGGCCGTGAGCTCCTGGGGCGTCACGTCACCGGACCACAGGATTTCCTTGCGTATGGTGAAATCCCGCATCTGCTCCGGCGTAAAGTCCCTCTGGATGTAATCCCTGTTGCCGCTGCCGAAGTAGGTCAGAAAGCTTCCCGTAACATCCTGCCCCACGTAGATTTTGCCGTTGGGGTAGGTGATTTTGTACACGTACTTCTTCATAGAACCTCCAAAATATACCCCGCACAAAAGCGGGGCAAGCCTTTACTCAACCACTCCAAGGATGACAGGAATAAGCAGCGGAGGTTTCCCTCCGGCGACAACTACGTTACACGCCCGACTGCCGTCTCGACTGGGACCTACATTTGCGACCTCACCTCTTACTTTTTGACTCACGTATTGAACCGTGTGATACGTCGGATTGCCCCAGCGAAGCACCCAGCCTAAATCACCCCTCAGAAGAAGAAAGGAAATATAGTACGCATGACCTTCTTCAAGGGCGCCTGCATCGAAAAGATCCGAGTTCCGCCTGTCCTCGTCCACACCGTGGAACGTGTAGCCCTCGGCAAGGGATTTTGCTTTCTCCGCACGTCTCGCCTCTTTTGCCTTCTGTTCCGCTATCGACGCCTCAACTTCTTCTTTCTTTTGTTTTGTTGCGGCTATAACTTTTTCACGGTCTTTATCGAGCAATGTCCCAGCGTTTGGGTCCAGCTCACGGGATTTTTCAAAATCAGCCAGGGCAAGGTTATAAAGCTCGACTTTATCCGATTGATTTTTCGACATCGAGTTATCCCCCCTCAAACGATGGACTATTCCCCGGCTAAAATAGGCTTCCGCCGAGTTTGGGGCAAGCTCTATGGCCTTGTTGCTGTCAGCTTGTGCCGTTTCAAAGTCACTCCCACACATAGCGCGCCAGGCATAGGCGGACGCAAAATTCGGGTCGAGCTTTATTGCCTCGGAAAAATAGCCCAACTTAGACCATCTCCTACCACCCTCCTCGTCGTAAGGTTTCCCGCTTTTTACCAGCGCAACACCCTTTTCATACCAGTCCTGGGCGGTTGGCGCCGGCGCGCTCGCGCTTCCCAAAGCCAAAAGGACCAGTGCCGTTACGGCAGCCGTTGCCGCCAGGTGGGGCAGCCATGTTTTGTTTGCCATGTTTTTCTCCTTGTAACTAAAGTATATATGACGCTTTCCAGGAAAGCGCTCATGCCCATGCAAAGCACATCCAGCACGTCAAAGGTGCCCGGAATGGTTTTAAAAATTTGACTTACTTCGAGGCCCAAACCGGCGATGCTGAAAACAACACCATACCGGGTAAACCAAACACTGTTCAGCCAGAGCGCCCGGAGCGCGAACAGTCCCGACAAAAACCACAGGCCGTCGGGGACATTGTAGACAACAAAATCCCCAAATGCCGTATTGTGTACCGACCGGTACAATGACCCAAAGAACGCGGGCTTTGGAACCAGAGAAAAGACCAGCATGTCCCCGTTTCTGAACACCCCATAGAGGGCCGCCCCAAGGGCCAGGCTCACCAGGGCCGCCGCCGTGTAGGCGAGTCTGCAACGGGTATCTGCGGCAGTGGTTTTCAAGCCTCATCCTCCTTGATTTCGGTATTACCGATTTTCCATGCTATTACTTGTTTGTTATTTTGTCAAGCCATTACAAGAATTTTTCGGTAAAAGGTCAATTTTTATGGAAGAACTGGAACTCAGGGGAATCCTGGGCAACAATATCAAGCGTTGCCGCCTGAAAAATAAGATGTCCCAACTAGCCCTGGCTGAAAAATTGAACATATCAACCAACTTTTTGAGCGATATAGAGCGGTGCAAGGCGTGGATTTCCCCCACTACGCTGGTTAAATTGGCTTCGGTACTGGAAATAGAACCCTATGAGCTTTTTAAGGCGGACGCCCTTTTGCCGGAAAAAGAAAAAAGCGTTTTACGGCGCTATGCGGACGAAAATCTTAAAGCCGTGTTAAGCCTCGTGAACCGGCTGCAAGCGATACAGGGGGGCGAAAGATAGCCATTTTTTGTGCCAGGCCCATGCGTCTGGCGCCACATGCAGCGCCCCGTGGTAGGACGGCAGGGGTCTGCATGTAGCCGAAGAATTCTGCGCCGCTGCCTGATATTTCATCTTACATGATTCAGACGCCGCGCACTTGACTTTTCTTTTCCTTAAATTATACTGTAGTTGCTTAATTCACGCTTAAGGAGGCTCTATGGGACAGACCATAGCGGAAAAAATTTTCGCCGCCCACCTTGTGGACAAACCCTTTGAGGGCGTCTCCGTGCTGGCCCTGGACAGGGTGCTCTGCCACGAAATCACCACCCCCATCGCCATAAACGACCTGGTCAAGCGGGGAATGGACAGGGTGTTCGATGTTGACAAGATAAAGGCCGTGATCGACCACGTGACTCCCGCCAAGGACTCCAAAACCGCGGAACAGGGGAAGATACTCCGTGACTGGGCCCGGCGGCACAGGATCCGGGATTTTTTCGACATCGGCGCAAACGGCGTATGCCACGCGATTTTTCCTGAAAAAGGCTATATCAGGCCGGGCTTTACGGTGATTATGGGGGACAGCCACACCTGCACCCACGGGGCCTTTGCGGCCTTTGCGGCGGGAGTCGGCACCACCGACCTGGAGGTGGGCATCCTCAAGGGAGTATGCGCCTTCAAGGAACCAAGGACGATTCGGGTGGTCCTTACGGGGCGGCTCAAACCCGGCGTCTACGCCAAGGACGCGATTCTCCACGTGATCAGCCGCCTCGGGGTGAACGGCGCCACCAACTGCGTCCTGGAGTTCGCCGGCCCCGTGGTCGAGGGCCTCAGCATGGAAGGCAGGATGACCCTGTGCAACATGGCCGTGGAAGCGGGCGCCACGAGCGGCATCTGCCCCTGCGACCGGGTCACCGTGGACTACCTGTGGCCCTTCATCAAGGGCGAATTCCCGTCAAAAGAAGAGGCCCTGGCATCGTATTCCCGCTGGAATTCCGACCCGGACGCGGACTACGGGGCTGTCCACGAATTCAACCTGACCAACCTGGAGCCCCTCGTCACGGTGAACTACAAGCCCGACGAAGTACGGCCCGCCAGGGAATTGGCGGGGACAAAAATCGACCAGGTCTACATCGGCTCCTGCACCAACGGCAGAATCGAAGACCTCCGGGCGGCTGCGGACGTCATCAGGGCATACCTCGCCGCGGGGAAAAAGCCCGCCCCCGGGGTCCGCTGCGTGGTGTCCCCGGCGACCCCGGCGGTATACCGCCAGGCCCTCGCGGAGGGCATCATCGCGCTTTTCATGGACGCGGGCTTCTGCGTGACAAATCCCACCTGCGGCGCGTGCCTGGGCATGAGTAACGGCGTCCTCGCCCCCGGGGAAACCTGCGCGTCAACCACGAACCGCAACTTCAACGGCAGGATGGGAAAGGGCGGCATGGTTCACCTGATGAGCCCCGCAACGGCGGCGGCCAGTGTCTTCACCGGCACAATCGGAAACTCGCCCCTGTACGGGGCTTAAAGGAGGCGCCAGCATGAAAAACTTCGGAGGCAATGTCCTATTCCTTGACCGCAAAGACATTAACACTGACGAAATCATCCCGGCAAAGTATCTGAATGAAAACTCCAGGGATGCCCTGGCCCCCTTCCTTCTGGAGGACCTCAAGCTCGACGGCTTCGACCCCGGCGACGTCCGGGACAAGGGCGTCATCGTCACCAGGGACAACTTCGGGTGCGGCTCCTCCAGGGAACACGCCCCCTGGGCGCTCGAGGCAAACGGCATCAACGCCGTGTTCGCCCCGAGCTTTGCCCGCATCTTCAGGCAGAACATGTACAACTGCGGCCTCATGGCGGCGGAACTGTCCCAAGGGGACATCGACGACATCATCACCCGCTTCGGCAAGACCGGCCCCGTCCGGTGTTCCGTCACCTGGGACAAGGACGGCAGGGGCGCCCTGACGGTAGTCTCCGGCCAGGCCGAAAAGACCTACAGCTTCAACCTCGAAGGTTTCGACAGGGCCCTCATCGAGAGTGACGGCTGGGTGGGTTATGCGGACCGCAAGTATTGACGCCCGCCCAGGGGAACGGGTTTGCGTTTTTTCAGCAAAATTCATAATTTTTCCATGAAGCGCCGCTTGATTCAAGCCGAAAATTGTGTTATGCTTGATCATCTTTCTATTTAAGGAGTATTTTATGAAAAAACTTGCTTGTTTACTGCTTGTGGCGCTGGTTTCTCTTTCCATGACTGTTGTTGCGCAGAGTTTCGACGGAGGCGCCTACGGCGGAGCGGTGATTGAACCCATCGGGATTGCGGACCTGGCGGAACAGCCTAACGGCCAGCTCGTCATTGTGAGCGGCACGTTCACCCTGCAAAAACTGCCCGGCCTGCTGGAACTCAGCGAGGGCGAAGATGCAGACAAGGTAGCTGTTGACGTTATCGTTCCTCCCTACGCCTGGGTCAACCTGGAAGTCGATGACGCAACGCCGGTGCTTGTTTACGGCACAGTCGTTAAATCCGGCCAGGCGATAAAAGTCGTCGCTGACCGCATCGGTTTACCCCCAGAGGAAGCGGAAACGGAAGCGGAAGCAGCGGAGTAACAGAAAAAGGCAGCGGTTCCTTTTGGGACACGCTGTCTTTTTTTTTGCGGAGGGCTTTTGCTTATTTATACGTTACTTTGGTATCCAAGGGTTGACGGGGGGATGCGGCGCTCGTTGCGTCCGTGGGGGATGTGATTCGGCCGATACGCACCAAAGCCACCGCGCTATACCCTTTCGGCAGATCAAGCCGTGATTTAAGCTTTTGATTGACGCTGTTTATCGGCCCGGTATAAATCCTCGAACCGAGACCCGCGCTCTGGGCCGCCAGATACATATTTTCCACAGCGAGGCCGCAGTCCAGGATACCGCGCCCGTTTTTTATGGTGTCCTCCGGAGCTGAAACCACGATGACGATATTTCCGGACACAAGATTGGGAATCATCTCACCGGCGAGTTCCTGGCTGCGGACTACGGTGAAATGCCACGGCTGGCGATTATTCGCGCTGGGCGCGTGAACCCCCGCGCGCAAAACCGCATCCAATTCCGCCTGAGTGATTTCCCCGGCAACAAAATTCCGCGCCGCGAAGTGTCTTGTAAAAATGGATTCCTCTCCGAAATCCGCGGAGATCACCGCGCACAAAAACAGCCCGGCACAGATTGATTTACGCAAATTCATCACCTTACCTCTCCGTAAAAAAAGGAGCCCGGCGGCGGCCTACTTTCCCGCGAGAGCAGTATCATGGGCGCGAGGGAGCTTGACTTCCGTGTTCGGGATGGGGACGGGTATTGCCTCCCTGCCATAGCCGCCGGGC
>JAISTZ010000015.1 GCA_031272345.1 Spirochaetaceae bacterium
GGATATAGCTCAGTTGGTAGAGCGATAGGTTCGCAATCTATAGGCCAGGGGTTCGAATCCCCTTATCTCCACAAAGCGGAATACCTATATGAAACGAATCCTTCGGAGGCTCCCTGCCTTCATCCTTTTCTTTGTAATTCTCCAGAGCCTGGGGGCGGAGTTTTTTTCCGACGGGGCCGGGAGTTTTGCCCTTGACCTGCCCGAGGGGTTCACCCTTGCGGCAAGCATGGGAAACGGCGCGTCCTATCTGCTGAAAAGCGCGATTCTTCCGGTGGAACTGATTGTGCGGGTCTTTGCCGCGGACCAGAACCGGGGCGCCAGGGCGGCCATGGAAAGCGTGTGCGCCCGGCTCGGAGCCCAGGCGGAACCGGGGGATTTCACCTGGCAGGGCAGGGACTGCGCGATTTCCAGGGTGGTCATGCGGCCGGCGGGGTACACGGCGCCCCAGGCGGGCTGGGCGGTGGCGTCCCCCCTGCCCGACACGGGCGGCGCCATCGTGTGCCTGGCCTATACCCCCGCGCCCCTCATCCGGCAGACGGAACAGTTCGTGCTGGCGGTTTTGGATTCCCTCATGGTCGACGAAGACAGCTTCCTTTCCCCGGGGCCGGTGACGGCCTTCGTGTTTCCGGGGAAGGAAGAAAAAACCGTCACCCTCACGATCGGGGGACGGTCCATCACCGCGCCCCTCAACAAGGGGGACTCCGAGGCGGCCGCCTCTGTGATTGACCGGGAGTTCAGCGTGCTCACCCTGTACGGGGCCTCCCCCCTCAGGGACAAGGCCTGGCAGCGGTATTACCGGCAGATCTACCGGGACTCCTATGCCCGGGTTCACGGCGCGGCTGAGGCGATCGCCGCGGCCCTGGGGGGCGAATCCCGGAGGAAATCCCAGCACGAATACCTCCTCCGCACCCTCCTCGCCTGGACCCAGGGGTTTGCCTACGGGCGGAATGTCAACGCCAGCGACTTCGAGTCCCTCCCGTCGATCCTGGAGGGGGGCGCTTCGGATTGCGACAGCCGCTCCATGCTCCTGGCGGCGATTTTGAACGCCGCGGGCTGCCGGGCGGTGATGTTCTTTTCACCGGAATACAAACACGCGGTCCTGGGGGCGGAGGTCAACCTGCGGGGGGCTAAAATCAACCTGGACGGCAGGGCCTACCTCCTGGGGGAAACCACCGCGAAGGTTGAACCGGGGCTCATTCCCAAGGACATGACCGACACGGACAAGTGGATACCCGTGGTTTTCCCATAAAACCAAAAGAAATCCCTTGCCTTTTCCGCCCGGCGGTGGTATGGTGGAGGGACATCACGGGCTGCTTGAACAAACTATCAAACCTAAAGGAAGTGACCTATGTCAAAAGAGATCGTTATTGCCGGCGCGGTACGGACCGCTGTCGGAAAATTTCAGGGGTCCCTGGCCAATGTTCCGGCCGCGGATTTGGGGGCGATCGTCATAAAAGAAGCGATCGCCAGGGCGGGAATCAAGCCGTCGGATGTGGACGAGGTGCTCATGGGCTGTGTGCTCCAGGCGGCCCTGGGGCAAAACGTCGTGCGCCAGGCCATGATTAAGGCGGATCTGCCCGTGGAAATCCCCGCGTCCACCCTGAACCAGGTGTGCGGTTCGGGCCTCAAGAGCGTCAACCTGGCGGCGGCGATGATTCTGGCCGGGGAGGCCGACGTGGTCGTGGCGGGGGGCATGGAGAGCATGTCCCTGGCGCCCTACGCCCTCCCCAAGGCGCGGACCGGGTACCGCATGGGGGATTCAACCGTTGTGGACGTGATGATCCGGGACGGCCTCTGGGACGCCTTCAACAACTACCACATGGGAATCACCGCGGAAAACGTGGCGGAAAAATTCGGAATCACCCGGAAGATGCAGGATGAACTGGCCGTGGCGTCCCAGCAGAAGGCGGAGAAGGCCATCACCTCGGGCCGGCTGGACGACGAAATCGTGCCCGTCACGATTCCCCAGCGCAAGGGTGACCCCATCGTGTTCAAGCGGGACGAGCACTACACCCCGGGCACAACCCTGGAGAAGATCGAGAAGCTCAAGCCCGCCTTCAAACCCGAGGGGGGCACCGTAACCGCGGCAAACGCCTCGGGCATCAACGACGGGGCGGCCGCCGTGGTGGTGATGAGCGCCGATGCCGCAAAGAAACTGGGCGCAAAGGTCATGGCAAAGTGGGTCGCCGGGGCGTCCGCCGGGCTGGATCCCAAGATCATGGGCGCGGGCCCCATCTACGCCACCCGGAAGATTCTGCAAAAAACCGGCTTCACCGTTGCTGACCTGGACCTGGTTGAGGCAAACGAGGCCTTCGCGGCCCAGGCCTGCGCGGTCATCAAGGAGCTCAAGCTGGACCCGGCAAGGGTGAACGTGAACGGCGGCGCAATCGCCATCGGCCACCCCATCGGCGCGTCCGGGTGCAGAATCCTCGTCACCCTGCTCTACGAGATGCAGAAACGCAAGGCCAAGCGCGGGCTCGCCACCCTGTGTATCGGCGGGGGCCTGGGAGTCGCCACAATCGTGGAATCCCTGTAACAAAGCGCTGATTTTGTCAACAAATGGGGAATTTTGCGCCTGTTTGCGGGGCAGAATTCCCTTTTGTTTGAAAATTCGGTTGTTTTGTGATTTTTTTTGGAAACCCTTGACAGAACGTTTCGGATGGCGCATAATAGGAGTCCGCTTTTTGCCAAGGAGCATCTGTGACTGAAGACATACTTACAATAGACGAGGTGGCCCAGTACCTGCGGGTTTCGGAACGCACGGTGTACGACTGGGCCCAAAAGGGAGAAATCCCTTCAGGAAAGATCGGCACCGCCTGGCGGTTCAAAAAATCAGAAATAGAAAAATGGGTGAACGAGCGTCTGGGGTCGAAGTCCCGGTCCTCCGTCATGGAAGCGCCGGTGCGGGTCAAGAACATCCTGTCCCCGGACAGAATCGTCTTCCTCACCTATTCCACCAAGCACGACGCCCTGGTGGCCCTGTCGGAGGTCCTTGCCACGGCGCCCCAGGTAAAAAACAAGGAAGAGCTCACCGGGGAAATCCTCATGCGGGAGGATCTGATGTCCACAGCCATAGGCCGGGGCATCGCGATTCCCCACGTGCGCCTGGCTTCGGTGACGGACCTGGTGATGGCCGTGGGCATCAGCAAGACCGCCGTCATCGACTTCCAGACCATCGACGACGAGCCCGTGCGGCTCCTCTTTATGATCGCCGCAGCCTACGACCAGCACTCCTATTACCTGCAAACCCTCTCCTACTTCAGCGGCCGCCTCAAGAACCGGGAACTCCGGGAGGCCCTCCTCGCCGCAACCGGCGCCGGGGAAGTGTACGACCTGCTTTCCCGGGACTAGCTCATGGACGCGCTTGTTCTGGGGGGCGGCCCCGGGGGCTGCGAAGCCGCCCTTGTGGCGGCCCAGCGGGGCGCCCGAGTCACCCTGATTGAAGAGCGGACCCTGGGCGGAACCTGCCTGAACAGGGGCTGTATCCCCGCAAAATCACTCCTTGCCTCCGCGGAGGCCCTGGAATGGGTCCGGGCAGCGGGAACCTTCGGCATAACCGCTGGGGAGGGGGCCGCGAATGTCCCGGCGGTCTACGGCAGAAAGGACGCGGTGGTCTCTTCCCTGGTGAAGGGCATGGAATTCCTCCTGCAAGCCCGGAAGGTGCGGGTGGTTTCCGGTCACGGGAGGGTTTCCGGGCCGGATTCCGTCACCCTTACCGCCCCGGGCGGGTCCGTGGAGCGCCTTTCCTTCGACGCCCTCATCCTGGCGGCGGGGTCGGTCCCGTCGATACCCCCCGTGTTCGCCTATGACGGGGACCGGGTGCTCTCCAGCGACGATGCCCTCTCCCTGGGTTCCATCCCCGCATCGATCGTCCTAATCGGCGGCGGAGTCATCGGGTGCGAGCTCGCCCAGTTCTTTGCCCGCCTTGGGAGCCGGGTTCGGGTTGTAGAAATGCTCGGCCGCCTCCTCCCCCAGGAAGACGCGGATTGCGCCCGGCAGTTGGAGCGGCAGTTCAAGAAGGAGAAAATCGCCTTTTCCTGCGGCGCATCCGTGGAGGGGGTGGAAAAAACCGATTCGGGCGTAAAAATCACCCTGTCCGGGGGTGCGGTGGTGGAGGCGGAAAAGGCCCTGGTTGCCATCGGGCGGAAACCCGCAACCGGGGGCCTGGGGCTTGAGTCCGTGGGCCTCGCCCCCGATTCCAGGGGCTTTGTGCCCGTGAACGCCTTCATGCAGACCGCGGTTCCGTCGATCTACGCCGTGGGGGACATCGTTTCGTCCCCCCAACTGGCCCACGTGGCCTCCAGGGAGGGCGCGGTGGCGGCGATTCACGCCACGGGGGGACATGGGGAAATCAGCTACCGGGCTATCCCCCGGTGCGTGTACACGAGTCCGGAAATCGCCTCGGTGGGCCTTACGGAGGAGGACGCAAAAAAAAGGGGCATCCCCTTTAAGACGGGGAAATTCAATTTTGCCGCCCTGGGAAGGGCCAAGGCCGCGGGCAAGACCGAGGGGTTCGTCAAGATCATCACGGATGAGGCGGGCGTGGTCGTCGGGGGGGCCGTCGTGGGGGCCCACGGCACGGAGCTGCTCCAGCCCATCACCATGGCGGTGCAACTGGGTCTCACGAGCGGCCAGATCGCCCAATGCGTCTTCCCCCATCCCACCTTCGGGGAGGCCCTGCTCCAGGCGGCCCTGGACGTGGGGGGCGAAAGTCCCTATAAAGTGCAGTCCCCCCTGTAATCATGGAACTCTCGGCCCCGGCAGGAAATATTGAAAAACTCCGGTACGCCTGGTCCTACGGGGCGGACGCCGCCTATTTCGGCTTCAGGTCATTTTCCCTCCGCATGAGGGCGGACAACTTCGCCCCGGAGGACGCGGAGGAGACCGCCGCCCTCAAGAACGCCTTCCCCGCAAGGAAGCTCTACTGCGCCCTCAACGTGAGCTTCCACAATGATGACATCCGGCGTCTCAGGGAATCCCTCGACGCAATCGCCCGGTTCCCCATCGACGGGTTCATCATCCAGGATCTGGGCGTCCTAGACATGCTGTGCAAACGTTTTCCCCAAACGCCCCTCCACCTGAGCACCCAGGGGAACTGTATCAACGCCGAAGCCGCGCGGGTCTACCGGTCCCTGGGGTTCTCGCGGATCGTCCTGGGGCGGGAGGCGTCCCTGGGGGACATCAGGCGCATCAAGGACGCCGTCCCGGAGGTGGAGCTGGAGGCCTTTGTCCACGGGGCCATGTGCGTGTCCTATTCGGGCCGGTGCCTCCTCAGCGCCTACTTCGCCGGGCGGAGCGCCAACGGGGGAAACTGCGCCCACTCCTGCCGCTGGGACTTCCGGGCCCTGGCGGAGGGGGGCGCCCTGGCGCTGGAGGAGCGGGAGCGGCCCGGGGAATACTTCCCCGTGTTCGAGGGCGAGGGGTTCACGGCGATGCTCTCGTCCAGGGATCTCTGCATGATCGGCCGCCTGGGGGACCTCAGGGACGCGGGGGTTGACAGTCTCAAAATCGAAGGCAGGATGAAGAGCGTGTACTACACGGCCCTGGTGAGCCGGGCCTACCGCAAGGCCCTGGACGCCCTGGAAGGGAAGATTTCCCAGGAAGAGGCCGCGCCCTTTATGGCGGAGCTGTACAACACCCCCCACCGGGACTTTACCACGGGCTTTTACTACGGCGTATCCCCGGCTAACGAAACCACCGCGGGCAAGACCAAAAGCACGGCCCTCCTCGCGGGGATCACGGGGAAGGCCCTCGGCCCGGCGGAAGGGGCGGAAATTGCCGCAAAGAATCCCGCCCTGGGGCCGCGCCTCCGGGAGGGCCGGCGTTTCTATCCCTTCCGGGCGATGAACAAGCTGTCCGCCGGAACGCCCCTGGAGGTGATTACCCCGGAGATTCCCGCCCTGCCCCTTCCGCCGGAGAGCTATCTCCTGGTTGATCCCGGGACGGGCGCCGTGTTGGACTGGGTGAGTCACGGCCACGCTGCCCTTCTGGCCGCGGACGCGGACCTGGAGGAGGGCGCCCTGGTGAGGATTATGGGGAACCTCTAATTAACCGAGTTTTTCGAGAAGCCCCTATTTGAGCCCGCTCAGGTCGGCAAGCAGTTTGGTGGCCCTGTCGCGCACGGGGGCGACGTACCTGGTGTTTTTTGCGATCTCCGAAATCGACTGAATCATCAGAGTCTTCTGTTCCCCCGAAACCTTGGGGCCCAGTTTTTCGTATGACGCGAGGATCGTCATGACCAGGCTGCTCACGGGATTGAGGACGGAAAACTTTTTTTCAACCCAGCGGATGGTCTCCACCACATCGTTTTCGTTATCGCTTATGCCGATTTGACAGAGGGAGCGGATAGCCGCCGTCACAACCGAGGGCTCGTTATTCCAAAAGACGATTTTTTTGAGGGTGTCCCTGACTTCGGCGGTGGGAATTTTCCCCAGGAGCAGACAGGCCCGGGTCTGGATGTCGATGTACGACGCCTTGCCCGCTATCCTGTTCTCCTGAAAGAGCTCCCCGGTGGCCAAATTTTGCACGGCCCTGCTGATGGCGTTGTTTATTTTGCCCGCGTCAATGGCGGCCTCCGCATAGGTGAGGGCGTCGTCCTGGGCGATGTAGTCCCCCCGGGACAATTCCCTGACGATGATTGCCTCGATGCTGTTGTCTTCGGCGTTGGAAAGATAGTCCTGCTCAGCGGTTGTTTCGCTTCGGCCCTGCTGCGCCCAGAGCATCGTTCCCATTACCACGGCGATTGCAATACAAGAAAAATGTTTCATACTTCCCCCTGATTTCTCATTTGTGTAATTATATACGATTTTTCCGTTGTTGTCAGCGAAAATCAGCTAAAAACTGAATTTTTTGCTGTCCCCCTCCGGTAAAAATCGGCGCCCTGTGCTATACTGTCTTCCGCACAATGATACGGCACGTGCTTTTCGATTTGGACAACACCCTCTACTCCTCCGCCAACAGGATGAAAGACAAGATGGTCGCCCGGATGGCGCGCTTCGTGGGGGACTTCCTGGGGGTCAGCCCAGAGGAGGCCCGCAAAAAAATGCGCGCAAGCAAGGAGCAGTTCGGCACAACCCTGGAGTGGCTCCAGGCCGAACACGGCTACGATGACCCCCAGGGGTTCTTTGCGGCCGTGCACCCGGAGGAGGAGCTCGCGGATCTCCAACCGGATCCGGGCCTGCGGGGGTTCCTGCTTTCCCTGGGGCTCCCCATGACGGTGCTCACCAACGCGCCGGGGATTCACGCCCAGCGGGTCCTGGACTTCTTCAACATCGCCGACATTTTTCTGAACGTGTTCGATGTGGAAAAAAACAATCTCCGCGGAAAACCCAACCCGTCGGCCTATCTCAACGCGGTGGAGCCATCGGGCTTTTCTGTAGCGGAGACTCTCTTTGCGGACGACTCCCCCGAATATCTCCGGGGCTTTCAGGACTTGGGCGGCAGGACCGTCCTGGTGAGCGACAAATTCACGGAACCGCCGCCGGGTCTGGGCTGCAAGATTATCCGCAGCATCTACGAGCTTCCGGGAATTCTCAACTGATTTTTTCAGCGCATCCCTATTCCCCGATGATTTTGACCAGCACGCGCTTCCGCCGCCGTCCGTCAAATTCGCCGTAGAATATCTGTTCCCAGGGCCCAAAGTGCAGCCGCCCCCCGGTGACCGCCACCACGACTTCCCTCCCCATGATCTGGCGTTTCATGTGGGCGTCCGCATTGACTTCCCCGCGGTTGTGCCAATACGACGCCACCGGTTCGTGGGGCGCAAGTTTTTCCAGCCACAGGTCAAAATCATGGTGCAGGCCGCTCTCGTCATCGTTGATGAACACGCTCGACGTGATGTGCATGGCGTTCACCAAACACAGTCCTTCCTGTATGCCCGATTCCTCCAGCAGCGCTTCCACCTCGCCGGTGATGTTGACGAACTCCCGCTCCTTCGCGGTGTTGAACCACAGTTCTTTGGTAAGTGTTTTCATGGGGGATAGTATAGGGGATGGACGGCGGGGAGTCTACGGGGGGTTGTGTCAAATCGCTGAATGTGGTAGGGTAGAGTGTATGAATAAATCGGCTATCAAAGACAATTATTCCCATGGGACTGTGGGAACAGCGATAAGGTGGTACCTATGACTGGGGCTTCAATCATCGACAACCGGAACCACGGCGCGGTGGGCGCTTTCCTTAAGGAGCGGCTCTGTGCCGGAGCCGATCTTTCCATCGTGTCGGCGTATTTCACAATACACGCTTTTGCCGCGCTCAAAGAAGAATTAGGAGCCATCAACCACCTGCGTTTTTTGTTCGGTGAGCCGACATTTGTGTCGGGCGGCGGCGTGGCAAAAACGCCCCGGGCCTACAAGTTCGAGGATGACCGGCTGGACATAGCGGCGGATGCGCAGCTTTCGCAAAAGGCCATTGCCCGACAGTGCGCACAATGGCTGCGCGAAAAAGCGGAAGTCCGCTCCATGGTCAAGCCGAATTTTTTGCACGGTAAGATGTATTACATCAAACCGGAGGGAAAAAACACGCAGACTTATGCGCTTACCGGCAGTTCTAACTTCACCGTCCACGGTTTGGGACTGAGCCGGGGCGAGAACAAAAACATCGAACTGAACCTCATTGCCCACGACGACCATGACCGCGCCGAACTGGCCGCGTGGTTTGACGAACTCTGGAACGAGAGCGCCGATATTGTCGAGGATGTGAAGGACAAGGTGATACAATACATCTCCACGTTCTATGCCGACAACCCACCCCAGTTTGTCTACTATAAGACACTGTACCATATTTTCAAGGATTACCTTGAGGACGCAAAAAAGAGTGCCGGACTTGTCGAAAACCAGTCGTTTCTTGCCGCCGCAATCTGGAACAAACTCTATGATTTTCAAAAAGACGGCGTAAAGGGAGCCATCCACAAAATCGAAAAATACGGCGGCTGCATCATTG
>JAISTZ010000169.1 GCA_031272345.1 Spirochaetaceae bacterium
ACCCGAAGTCATCCCCCCCCGCGCCGCTCTCCTCGAAGCCGAACCCGTCCCCCCCGAACCCGAAATCACCGGCGTCTGCGGCGTCCGTGGTTTCCGGCGCGGGTTTGAGCCCCGACGGGTCCTCCCCGGCGTTGAACACCTGGTTTATCCGCTTGATCAAATCCGTGAAGCCCATCACCTTTCCCACCTCCGGCACATCGGACGCCAGGTACGCGCCCAGCCTGTCCAGGGCCGAGAGGGTATCCGGGTGGAGGAGGAGCTCCGGGGAATCCGCCTCGGCAACCACGCTGATCACCTTGGAGCCCCCGAAGCGGGTGCGGATGAATTCGTCCGACCGCACGATGTCCGAGTCCCGGCGGAAATACTCCACCATGATGTTGTCGATCACCACCTTGGTTGCCCCGTAGAGGGACACCAGGAAGACCGCCAGGGTGACCGCCAGGACCCTGTACTTGTGCCGCACGATACGGGTGAGGTAGTCCGCGATTTTATACGCCGCCAGGCTTTGTCCTTCTTTTCTTTTGCCCCGCAGGGGTTTGGGACCCCGGAGAATCAGAATCGACGGAGTCAGGGTCATGGCGATGACGTAGGATGCGGCCACCCCGAAGGTGGCGAAGAAGCCGAATTCCCGGATCGGGAGCACCATGGTGACGCAGAAGGCCAGGAAGCTGACCAGGGTGGTGAGGGCCGCCAGGAACACGGGCACGGTGATGACGCCGATCATGCCCTGCACGAAATCCCGGTGTTCCCGGTAGGTCATGGAGCCGAGATCCCTGCCCGAGCCCTCGATGTAGTGGATGACCACGTGGAGGCTGTAGGAATTCCCCACGGCTATGAGGATGACCGGCAGGACCGTGGAGAGAATCGTCAGCTTGATGCCGAACAGGGGCATGGCCCCGATGGACCAGATCACCGCAATCAGCACGGACAGCAGGGAGAGGAGCACGAAGCTTATGCGCCGCATGGGGAGGAACACGATGAATATCACCACCAGAATCACCAGGGGCACCAGGAGCCGGAGGTCCGCGAACATGGCGTCGTTGATGGCCCCGCTGAAGGCCGGGAGGCCCGTCACGTAGACCGAGGCCATGCCGGAGAACATCTCCTCGGCGATCTTGCGGATTTCCGTGTACCGGCCCACCACCTCGGGCTTGCCCGCGTCCTCCGAGGGGATTTCCAGGGGCACGTAGATCTGGGTGGCCCGGAAGTCGTCGCTGAGGAGGGACCGGTCGTACATGTTCCACGAGAGGAGCCGCTGCCTGAGGGCGGCGATTTCCTCCGGGCTGCCCGAGAAGGTCTCCGACACCAGGTCTTCCACGATGACCGAGCCGCCGCTCCCCCAGATGTATTCGGTGCTCATGATTGAATTGACATCCCCCACGATGTTGAGGGTCTTGACCCGGTCTTCAAACTCCCGGATGCGGAAAAGGAAGTCCCTGTCGAAGACCGTGCCGTACTTGCGTTCAAGCCCAACGAGCACGAAGAGGGAGCTGCCGAAGGTGTCGTCGATTTTGGCGGAGATGATGCGGGCGGGATCCGTTGAGGGCACGAAGCGCAGGTTGTTGTTGTCCAGTTGGGCCTTGGGCAGTTGGAGGGCGAAAAACAGGGTTATCGCCGCGATGACGATGATGACAACCCAGGGATGTTTTAAAAGTTTTTCAATCACTGTGTCCTCTATAATACAGGGCGTTCAAAAAATGTCAAGGGGATCGGCCGGGGGCCTGCTCCTCCGCCGGGGTGAGCCTGACCGGGGGCTTGATGAGCCCCGCCGGGCCCGATGCGGTGAGGACCACGGGTTCCAGGGTGAGGGCCTCCCCGTCCCGCCCTACCCGGTAAGCTTTCTCGAAGAACGGGGACGGGGTCTCCGGGCGGAATTCCAGCACCGGAACCTCCCCGGCCAGCATGAGGGAGAACCTGCCCCGCTCGTCCCCCCCTGAACGGCGGAGGGTGTACTCGTTCCGGGTGAACACCAGGGCCTCCCCGGTTTCAAGACGCCATGTCTTTTTTCCGGTCAGTGTGTCCATAAGCTCCTGGGGGAAGGAATCCCCCTCCCCCTGGGAGAGGAAGGCGTCATTTTTCTTTGACATTTTGAAATAGGAGCCGTCCCAGTAGGTGCCCTCGGTAATCAGCATACGCACGTCGTCCTGGATGCTGAGTTTTATCTCCTCCGGGCCGGAGAGGGAGACGTTCACCATCCGGGAGAGGTTCGTGAGGCGGGTGTTCACCGCGGAGATGTTCATGCCGTTCCTCCGGAGCACACTCCCTTCCCAGGAATAGACCTCCTGTTCGTCCCCGTAGAGGAAGGTGATTTCCCTGCCGGGATAATCGAAGGCGACGTACCGGGGCTCGGCCTCGCCGGTTGACTTGAACCAGATCCCGTCCAGGAAGGACGCGAAGGTCCCTACCGTGCCGTCCTGGATCCGGGCGATTTCGGCGGCGGCGATTTTCTGGCCGGTCACCCGGTTCTGCCGGACCTGCACGTACCTGCCCCTGCCGGGATCCCAGTTGTACATGGTCTGGAGCTGGTCCAGGGACTGGACGGGCTGGTCCCCCTGGGGGGCGTCCGTGCTGTAGACCCACACGGGAAAGCTCGTGCCCGCGCCGCCCAGGGTCTCGTAGGAGTCGTACCGGTCCAGGCGCTGCACGAAGATCGTGCCGTCCGAGGTGAAGTCCGCGATGTTCGTAAGGACGAAGGTCCCCGCCCGCCGGGCCCCGTGGTAGATCCGCATGACCGACGCCCCCTGGGGGTTGTAGCCGGAAAAGAGCAGGGCGTTCCGGTGCTCGCCGGTTATGTCCAGGCAGGTGTAGCTGAAGGTGCGGGGCTGGAAGATTCCCGTGAAAATTTCGTCGGTCCGCTCGTAGGCGTTCCTGAGGGGGTTGTAGAGGCCGATGAGGAGGATGATTTCCCCGGAGGCCCCCCTGGTGAGGGCGTTTATCTGGTCCTCGTAGGCGTCCCCGTCGAAGTCCGCCGAGAGGGTCTGGAGGAGGCTCTCGTTTTCCCGCAGGGGGATGAAGGACACCAGGGCCGCGGTGTCGTCCCCGGAGGATGCGGCCTGCGGCTGGGCCTCCCCGGCTCTGCCCTGGGAAATGGAGACCACCTGGGGCATGACCACCCTGGTTTGACCCGGTGTCTCCCTGGGTTTTAGGAAGAAGAGGACCGTGATACCGGCGGCGGCCAGGGCGAACACCACAAGGACAAGGCGTTTCATGGGTTCCCGGCTCTAGTCAAAAAATCCCTGGGCCTTGAGGAGTTCGGCGTTCAGGATTCCCCCCAGGGCCGCGCCCCGCCTGGTGTTGTGGGAGAGGGCCGCGAACCGGATGTCGAAGACCCTGCACGGGCGCAGTCTTCCCACCACCACGGCCATGCCCTTGTCGACGTCCCGGTCCCTGGCGGGCTGGGGTCTGTTGGGCTCACGCCGCAGGATGATCGGGTGCGCCGGGGCCGAGGGGAGCGCCAGTTCCTGGGGGAGGGCGGAAAAGGATGTCCACACCCGCTCGATGGTCTCCAGGGAGGGTTTTTTGTCCTTTGGAAGGGCGAATTCCAGGCTTACGCAGGCCGTGTGGCCGTCCGACACGGGCACCCGGTTGCAGTGGGCCGAAATGAGGGGCCCCCCGGCGTTCACGATGACTCCGCCCTCCACCGTTCCGAAGATCTTGAGGGCCTCGGTCTCGGTCTTTTCTTCTTCGCCCTGGATGAAGGGGATGACGTTGTCGATCATGTCGAAGGAGGGGACTCCGGGATAGCCCGCGCCGGAGACCGCCTGGAGGGTGGTGACTATCATGCGGGCCGCCGGAAAGCCCGCCTGGTTGAGGGCGTGGACCGGGGCCATGTAGGACTGGATCGAGCAGTTGGGCTTTACCGCGATGAAGCCCTTTTTCCAGCCCCGGGCCTTTTGCTGAAACCGGATGACCTCCGTGTGATGGGGGTTGATTTCCGGAAGCAGCACGGGCACGTCCGGCGTCCACCGGTGGACCGAGGCGTTGGAAATGACGGGGATGCCCTCCCCGGCGTAGGTTTCTTCCAGGGTCTTGAGGGCCTGTTTGTCCATCTCCAGGGCGCTGAACACGAGGGCGCACTTCCCCAGGGCAGCCCGGGCGTCATTGGCGTCACCCACCGTGAGGGAAGCCGCAGCCGGGGGAATCTCCGTCCCCATGAGCCACCGGCCCGAGACGGCCTGGGCGTAGGTCTTTCCCGCGGAACGGGGGCTTGCGGCCACATAGGAAACACGGAACCAGGGATGATTCTCCAGGAGGCTCACGTAGCGCTGGCCCACGATTCCCGTTGCGCCGAGCACCCCTACAGGTATGCTGTTCATGGCCCCAGTGTAGTGACCGGGGGAGGGGCTGTCAAGTACGGACCCTGCGCCTGTACGGGCCCTGCGCCGGGGAATCAGCTACTTGTTAAAAAACGCGAAATCCCCGGTAAAAAAGTCCGGGTTCACGGCGACACTGTTGAGGCGCATCTCCCAGTGCAGGTGGGGGCCCGTGGCAAGACCGGTTGCGCCGGATTTGCCGATTTCGTCCCCCATCTTTACGGTTTGATTGACCTTGACGGCGATGGAATCCATGTGATAGTAGAGTGAATAGAGCCCGGGAAGGTGCTCGATGACCACGGACCAGCCCGTGGTTATTCTGTCCTCGGCCATGACGACCCGCCCGGCCCCGGAGGCATGCACGGGGGTTCCCCTGGGGACCCCGTAGTCAATCCCGTAGTGCTCGCTGGTGGAGGATTTCCCGTTGGCATACACGTAGACCCTCCGGTCCCCGAAGAAGGCCGTGCGCCGCGTGGCGTCCGTGGGGGGCGAGAAGGGACCCTGCTGGAACACCGCGTCCGCCCTGGTGGTGGAGAAAATAGCGTTCAGCGCGTCGATCTGGGCGAGCCGCTTGGGGCTTGTGTCCGTGCGGATTGCCGTGTTCGTTTCGTTCAGGGGGATCGTCTCGCTTAAAAAGTCCTTCTTTTGAATGACCAGGGGCAGGGTGAACCGGCGGCTGTCCGCCCCGAAGGCCGAATAGGCCACGGTGAGCTCCGTTTCCCCGGGCTTCCGCCGGTCAGACGGCAGGGGCAGACAGGCGAGGAGCTCCGCATAGATGTCGGAGTTGCTTTTTTTGCCCTGCCTGGGGGGGACTTCAAAAAAATCAGCCGATTTGCCCTCCAGGGAGAGAGTCCCCTTGCAGGGCTCCTGTTTCGCCTGGGCGAGCTTTTTGGGCCGGGAGATGATCATCCTGACGAAGACGGCGTCCCCCGGGGCAACCGCGTCGTTGTATTCCACCTGGATGGAGTATTGGTCCCCTGAAAAAAGCGCTTCCTTGGCGAAACACCGCCCCCGGACCGCCAGGGCAAGGACGGCCAGGCACATATAGGTTATTTTCTTTTTTTTGAACATAAAACCCTCGAACTGATTTCACCATATACAAAGGGACAGCCCGTGTCAAGGGCTTGAAAGGCCTTGCCAAGGGGGATACAATCAACGGGAATGAAGGCCCTGCACGAGAGAAAACGCCACATCCTCATTGCCCTCGCCGTATTCTTCGCCAATTTCCTTGCCGACAAGGTCACAAAAATCGCGGCGGAGGCGCTCTTAAAGAATCGCGGATCCATAGAGCTGCTCAAGAAAACCGTCGTCTTCATGTACGTGGAGAACCGGGGGGCCTTCCTGAGCTTCGGGGCGCACTGGAGCAGGAGCGCCAAGGAAGCAATCCTGCTGGTCATACCGATTGCCCTGTGCATCGTCTTTGTGCTCTATTCCATGTTCAGGGAAGCGGACAAACGGCGCATCGCCATGATCTGCACCATCGCCGGCGGCGGGGTGGGGAACCTCCTGGACCGGCTGGTGCACGACTTCAGGGTCATCGACTTCATGAATTTCGGGATCGCCGACCTGAGAACCGGGGTGCTGAACGTGGCGGACCTGTCGGTCACCTTCGGCACCGCGGCGCTCTTTTTCTACGAACTTGGGAGCAGGAAGGGGAAACCGCCCGCACCTCCCCAGGAACCCGCTGAAAAACTCGATTAGCGCCCCTAAAGCTTCTCAAGGAAGTCCCGGTAGGCCCGCTCCGGGAGGGTCCGCCGCATCAGGAAGCAACGGCGGGGCGCAGCTTTTTTACGGCCTTCCGCATGAAAATTTTCCGGTTGACCTTCCACCAGCGTTTGTCAATCAGGAGCTCCCACACCGGGGTCTTGGGGTCGCCGTATTCCTCCCGGTAAGCCTCGATGCTGGCCTCGTAGATCCCCACAAGGCGCTTGGTCACTTCGTCGATGGACCAGGCCTGGGCGTGGATGCGGGCCTCGGCGGCCTTTTTCCTGTAGAGATCCGGGTCTTCCAGGAGTTCCAGCACCCGGCGGGAAAACTCGGCGGAGTCGTTTTTGACCATGAAGCCGCCGTTGTCGCCGCCCATGACCATGAGGGTGCCCAGGGCGCCGATGGCCACCACCGGCGTCCCCGAACGCATGGCCTCCAGAGTCACCAGGCCCTGGGTGTCGGTGAGGGAGGGAAAGAGAAAAATTTCCGAAATCCTGTACACCAGGGACAGGTCCTCCCGCTCCATGTAGCCCGTGAACACGCAGTGTCCGGTCACCCCCGCCTTCCGGGCCTCCTCCTGGTAATACTCCAGGTCAGGGCCGTTCCCGGCGATGACCAGCATCACCTCCGGGCGCCGCTCCAGGAGCCCCGGCAGAAGCCGCAGCAGGAAGCCGATGTTCTTCTCCTTCACCACCCGGCCGGCGAAGAGGAGGAGCCGCTTTCCCCGAATCTCCGGGTAGCGGGCCTCGAATTTCTCCCTGAACGCCGCGGTCTCCCCGTCGCTGTGGTCGAAGATCGCCGGGTCGATGCCCGTGGGCAGGAGGAAGGTCTCGATACCGGGCCGGTACTTCCGCACCACCTCGTCGATCTGGGGGGTGGGCACGATCACCCGGTAGGACCGGGCGAGGATGATCTTGAGCACCCGCCTGATGACGTAGCGCACCAGGAGGGGCGGGAACATGGGGAAGTAGTTGGGGCCGTAGTCCTCCCACATGGTGTGGAAGGTGTAAATCGCCGGAAGGTTGTGCACCTTGGCGTAGAGGTAGCCGAATTCGGCGATGACGATCTCGGTGTTGATGTGGATGATCTGGGGGTTGAATTCCTCCACCTTCCTGAACACCCAGTGCCAACTGGTGAACTTGGCGATCCGGTCTTCCTTGGTGACAAAGGCCGGCAGGGAGGGCACCCGCACCACCCTGGGGGCGTCGTCCCGGTCGTCTTCCTTCATAAGGGGCGGCGGCAGGTTGCAGCTTTCCGGGTAGGACGAACAGATGATCAGCACCTGGTGTCCCTGCCTGATCAGGGCCCTGGCGAAGGAGTCCACCGAAACGGTCACCCCGTTCACCCTGGGCCAGTAGGCGTCGGTAAACATGACTATCCGCATGGGTTCCTAAAGCTCCTCCAAAAATTCCCGGTAGGCCCGCTCCAGGACGGTCTGCTCTACCGCGGCGGTTTCCGCGAGGTCCTCCGCCGCTTCCCGGTCAACGTATTTCAGGGTGAGGGGCTTTTCCAGGGACATGATGACGTTCCCGTCCCGCCACTCGGATTTTTCCGGGGTGATGGTGAGGGGGTCCCCGTATTTTTGCCGCAGGGCCGTAAACACCGAGTGCCGGTCCGCCCGGGCCGGGTTCAGGTTGATGATGATGGTAAAGAGCCGGCCCTCGCGGAACTGGAACCAGGAACGCCCAAAAAACGACAGGGGGCCGCCGGGGGCTTCGATCAGGGCGTCCTCCTGGGGAGGGAGGTAGGTCACGTCGGGCTCCCCGGTGTACCCGAAGCCGCCCTCTTGCCTGAGGGCCTCCGTAACCTGCTCCCGATTCATGCCCAGGGTTACGCCCCCGAGCCCCAGGGGCAGGGTCCGGGGGGATTCCTGGCAGACAAGCCCGGAAGCAGCCAGGGTGAGGGCCAGGATGGACAGGGGGAGCATTTTTTTCATCATCCCTATCAATATCGGCACAAACAAGGGGACGGTGAATTCAAAAGGCGGCGTAATAGTTGATGCCGAAGCCCCCGCAGGGGACAAAGCCCGCGTGGCTGTAGGCCCGGATGGCCGGGGTGTTGGAGGTCCCCGCAAAGAGCACCGCTTCCATCCCCTGGTTCAGGGCCCGGCGGGCGAAACACCCGGCGATGGCCCGGGCATAGCCCCTGGAGCGGAATTCCCCCAGGGTGAACATGCCTCCTATCTGGATGATTCCCCGGGCACTGCCGTTGATGACTCCCATGGCGGCAAATTCGCCCTTCCTGTCGTCCCTGGGAATCCCCAGGACTCGGCGGGATGCAAGCAGGGCCGAGAGGTTCTTCCGCATGGCCTCCTCGCTGAAGGGCAGCCCCGGGGGGTACACCTCCTCCAGCTCGTAGGCCCGTCTCAGGGGGAAGAGGGCCTCCGCGTCCTCCGGCGTACATTCCGCCACGGGGGGAGTCACCGCTTCGGGGACCGGAGGGACCGCTTCCATAAGGACGTATTCCCGCGCCGCAAGGAGGCTCCCTGCCCGGCGGAATTCCCCCAGGAACCGGGTTCCCCCCAGGTCACCGAGCATACAGTAGGGGGAACGGCGGGCGAAAAAATCCGAGAGCAGGGGAGCGGCGGCGGCGCGGAAGTCCCCGCCGGTAACGTGGGGCAGGCAGTGGAACAGGGCCCCCTCCCCGGCGGCAAAGAGGGCCCCCCGGATACCGTCATCGAGGAACACGAGGGCCTCCCCGGATGTCCCCCCGCCGGAGGCTTCGGCCCGTTCCAGAAAGGCCGCGCAGGTTTTCCGGTTGGCGTGAAGGAGGGAGAGCAAGTCCCCCCGGAGCCGGGGAGGGCAGGGGATGAGGCCCATCACAGGGGGAGCTTCCCCTGGGGGACGAATTCACCGGAGAGGGCCCCGAAGGCCGCGTTGAAGGAATACTGGGAATAACTGTAGGCGTAGAGCACCGTGTCCGCCCAGGAGAGATTCATGGCGGGCACCGGGGAGAGGACCGAAAGGACAATCACCTTGACCCCGAGATTCCGCAGCCTGGAGGCGACTTCGGCGCTCCCCTCGTCGGCCACGCAGATGATCACCGCGGCGTAATCCCCGGCGATTCGCCCCAGGTAGGCCCCGATTCCCGAAAGCTCCCCTGGCTGGGGGTTGTAGTTGAAACGGTAGAATTTCGCCTGGGGGTAGCGCTTGATTCCTTCTATAAAAAACGCGGGAAACTGCCCCGCCAGGAGGACCGGCGTTTGGGCTCCCGGCGCAAAGGGCAGGGAGCCCTGCCCCAGGGTGATCGACCGGCAGGCCTGGGTCAGGAAGAATTTTTCCCCCTCCCGGTCCGGGAGCAGTTCCCCCAGCCGGGGGATGTCGGGATAGAGGGGCACGGGGTTTTCGCCCTTGAAGTACCGCAGCTTGGACAGGAGCACCCGCTTTGCCGAGGAGACCACCCGTTCCCTGAAGGCCCCGTCGGTCCCCATCAACTGGAGATTCTGCCGCCAGAGGGCCTCGTTCCACTGGGCCGTGGTGGAGGAGATGATGATGTCGTTCCCCGCTTCGATGGCCCGCCTGAAGGCGGCGGACAGGGACCCGGCGAACAGGGTGGCCCCGTTCATCATCATGTCGTCGGTGATCACGAGCCCCTGGAAGCCCAGTTCGTCCCGCAGAATGCCCGTGAGGATCTTTTTGGAAAGTGACGCCGGGGTGCCGTCGCCCTCGATTTTGGGAAAACTCAGGTGGCCGGACATGATCGCGGGGATTCCCTGGGCTATGAGGTATTTGAAGGGGATGAGTTCCCGCTTGTTCAGGGTGTCCAGGGCGATGTCGATCACCGGGAGGCTGCCGTGGGAGTCCAGCTCCGTGTCCCCGTGGCCGGGGAAATGCTTTGCCGTGGCAAGCACCCCCGCCGCCATGCTCCCGGCGGCAAAGGATGCGCCCAGAATCCCCCCGAAGTCCGCGTCCGCCCCGAAGGACCTGGGGCCGATGACGCTGGAGGCGGTGTTCGTGTAGAGGTCCACCGTGGGGGCGAAGTTCATGTTGATTCCCAGGGCGCGCAGTTCCCGGGAGATGTAGTAGCCGCTCTTCCAGGCGTCCGCCGGAAGGCCCGACGCGCCGATGGCCAGGTTCCCCGGGGTGTTGCTGGTGTCGCCCTTTACGTGGCGGATCCACCCCCCCTCCTGGTCCGTGGCGACGTAGAGGGGGATCTTGAACCGCCGGGACTGGGAACGCCCCTGGAGGGACGACACGGAACGGGCCACCTGGGTTGTGTCGTCGGTGTTCCACCCGAAGATCTTCACGCTCCCCAGGCCCCGCTCGGTGACCCACCGGTTGAGCAGGTCCGAGGGTTCCGTCCCGGCCCAGCCGAACATCAGGATCTGGGCGTAGATCTCCTCGTCGCTCATGCGGGAGATCAGGGCCTCCGCCAGAACCTCGTGGGGGTAGTCGCTCCAGAAGTCGATGTCCGCCGGGA
>JAISTZ010000101.1 GCA_031272345.1 Spirochaetaceae bacterium
TCCTCCAGGGTGAAGCGGTACTGATCCCGCCCGAAGAGCAGGGTGCGGAGGATTTCGTTTATCTCGTTGAAACTCTCCTTCGCCTCCTCGATGTGCTCGTTGAGCCGGGAGATGAAGTGGTCTTTGAATTCCTTTTCCGCGTCCTCGTAAGCCCGGGCGATTTTTTCCCGGTACGCGGGCAGCTCCGATGTTTCAAGCCGTTTGAGCAGCGTTTCCGCCTCGGCGTTTTCCTGGGGCTCCATGCCCAGGAGATAGTGAAACTCCGCTTCGTAATCACGGACGAGTTTGTTGTATTCTTTTTTAAGCGATTCCGTGCGGGTGCGGAAACCCTTGAGCGTCGATTCGTAGGTGGCGCTGAGTTCCGCAATGGCCACAGCCGCGAGTTTTTCTTCGGCATAAGCTTCACACTCGGCGAGCATAAGCGGGTGAGCGCCGCCAAAAGTTTTGACCGCCTCCGTCCTCTCCTCCTCCGCCTGGGTGTAACGGTCCAGATCGTTCCGGCAGGTTTCAACTTTGTTTTGGAGGCCGCCCTTTTGCGTCTGTTTTCTGTCGTTGTCCGTTTTGAGCAATTCCAACTGTCCGTCAAGTTCGCCTCTCCGCGCTTCCAGTTCCCGGAAAGACTGGGTGTCCAGTTTCGCGAGTTCCGCTTCGGCCTGTGCCAAATCATCCCTGAGCGCGGTGAGCATGGCGATTGCGGGAAAGAGGGATTCGAGTTTTGGGAGACAACGCAAACGCGGTCGCAGCAATCTTCACGGGCGGCGGCCTCGCGCTCGGCCTTTTCAGCGGCGGCAAGGGCGGCTTCGGTCTCCACCGCCTCGGCATCCAAAAATTTTTTCCGTTCCTCCAGCGCGGAGCGCCCCAGGTAATGGCGGCGGTAGACTTCTTCTTTTATACGGGACGCCGTGTGGTTGTTGTAGGTCATGCACTCTTTCGTGACCGCCGACTCGTATGTCTTGAGGCTGCCGATGTCAGCCCGCATGACGCGGCCCAGGGTGTAGTCAAGGTAAAGGCGCGCGTAGCCTTCGGCCTTCACCACTTCCGCCAACGAACCGGGCTTCACCTGGGCCCCGCGCATCGTCGCGATGTTGGGGATGAAGGCGCCAGCTATCGAGCGTGGCAGACGGTCGTAGACTTCCAGCGCCGCCTGAAACTCCGCGGGGTCAACCAGCGCCGCAAAGCGCCGGGTGTTGAGCCAGCCCTCCACCGCGTCAACCCAGGCGTCGTCGATGACCTCCGCGGCCTCTGCCAGGAAGAACGCCGCAATACCGGCCTTCTCCAGCGCCGCCCGCAGTTCCCGGGGAGCGTCAGGGTAGCGCAGTATACCCCGCTCGATGTCGGCAAGCTCTGCGCGGATGTCCCGCAGTTTTTCTGTTGCCTCTTCTTTTTGTTTACCGGCGAGATATTTTTCATCCTGATATTTTTTCGCTTCCTCACTGAGGGCGGCAATCTCCGCGTCAAAGTCTTCGGAGAGTGCGCGGCCCAACAGCGCTTCGCACTGTGCTTTTAACGAGTGATAGCTGTCAGAGCGCTCCCCCTCGCGGGCGAGATTGTTTTTGATACGCCCAATCCGCGCGTTAATTTCCTCGTAGAGCCGGTGCGCGTCATTGGCCGCAAGGCTCATGTCAACGGCGCGGAGTTCCTGTTCCAGGTCGAGCCGCTTCTGCGCCAGTGACGCAATTTCGCGCACCACAAAGTCCAGTTTGTTTTCCGTTGACGTAAGTTCCGCGGCGGCGCTTTCTTTACGCCGTTTTTCGTTTTCAAGTTCTATCTTGAGTTTAAGATACTCCTGTTTCAAAATAAGGCCGTCGTAGTTGCGCCACTCCGCGGCTTTGGCGCAGATTTTTTTCAGTGCGTCGATCTTCGCGCTCGCGGCCCTGGCCTCACGGTCGGCTTCCTTGTAGTTTTCCAGGTTCTGCTTCATGTCCTGAATCGACACGGGGTTTTCCTCGAGGATGAAGTCGCAGACAAACTGGTCAATCGAATCGAGCGGCTTAAAACCGATGGAGCGCGTGAGGGAATCGAGGTAGGGGTTGACGTCGGTCTGGCGCTTCCACACCCCCAGCCGGTTGGTGAGATCCCGGATGTAGAGGCGCTTGTTTTCCCACACTTCGATTTTTTGCTCCGCCGCAAGCCTGTCCCTGAACTGGCGGAATGTCAGCGGTGCGTCCTGGTCGCCGCGCACGGACACATCGGCAATCGAAACGCTGCCGGTCCAGAAGTGTTCGGTGTAGTGATTGTCCCGGTACGCCTCCACGCATACGCCGCAGGAAAAGCCCTCGCCCTTTTCCGGCCCGCTCCACTCAAGCATTATGTGGGAGACGGTGTCTCCCCGGCGGTATTCGGAGGTCTCGCTCCCCACCTTGCAGCGCACATAGCCCATCAGGTCCCTGCCGCCGCCGCGCCGCTCCTCCGCCGCCGAGTTGAACCGCGCCATGCGCAGGTTCGCCGCCATCACGTACTGAATCGCGTCAATCACCGTGGACTTGCCCGACCCGTTGTCCCCGGCCAGGAGGCAGCGATTGCCGATGTCGATAACCGCGTCATCAAAGTTGTGCCAGTTCACCAGGCGCAGGCGTTCCAGGGTGATCATTCCTCGCCCTCCTCTTCCGCCTCTTCCTCATCGACTTCCGTCGTGTTTTCTTTTTTGTCTGACAGCAGCGCCACGGCGTCGTCAAGGGCCTGGCGGTCGATGGACAGGGGGATGCTGGGGTACAGGCGGATGAGCGCCTCGTTGTCGGTATAGTCCTGGGAGTCCACTGCGATGAGTTTGCATGACGAAAGGCGGCGCAGAATGTTGTTCAGGTTTGTTTTTCGCAGTTCCTCTCCGGTGGCGGCTTTGTACTTTTGCTTAAAGTCCTCCACCGTGGCGGTGGGAAAGCCGGTGAGGGACACTTCGAGTTTCTTGTCCTCGTAGAGGAGGCGCAGGGTCAACACCGCGCAGATTTCTTCACGGGAAAAGTGAATGCGCGTCGCGCCGGAACCCCGGTAGGCGATGACGCCGAGGCTCTCGTCTCTGACGATGACGGCGTCCATGCAAGCGAACCAGGTTTCAAACAGCGCGATGTTGCGTATTGCAAAGTCGTAGAGTTCCCGCTCCCGGTCGATGCCGCGGATAATAAAGGTTTTCGAGGTGAGCGTCTTCACACCTGTTTTGAAACGCTCGAAGTCGTCGGGGGTGAGGTCCTGTATCAGGGTGAGTGCGGTAAGGTCCTGATTCACAGGCGCTCCTTTTCCCGGCCTTTTTTCCTGAAGCGCACCGCGGGCACGGAATACGCCGCCGCTTCCGCGCGGCCAGACTCATCCTCCACGGCGTAATCAAAGCCCGGCCGCGAATCGCCGTAGAGCAGGGCGTACACGAAGCGGATGTAGGATGCGTCGTCTTTAATGAGCCCTGCGGCGGCGAGTATCTTTTCTGTGCCGCCTTCCCCGTCAAGCCATTGACCAACCTTCTTGATGGAGAGCCGCTTCTTCATGCGCTCGAAAAACTCCGCCTCGTTTTGCGCTACCGCTTCCATGTCGGCCTTTGACGGGGATGCGCTAAAGTCGCCCTCGCCGCGCTCCCGCCGCAGTGACACCGAAGCCGGGGAGAGAAAACTCACGCGGTAGAGGCCATGGGCGAGGCGCTCCCGCGCTTCGCCGTTACCCGCATAAATGGCCTTGATGAGGCTGCCAACTTTTCCCGCGATGGTGCTGTCAGGCTCGATGTACGCCTTGATGATCTCCGTGCTGGCCCTGGAGTAGGCCGCGTTGCGCCGGTCGATTTCGTCCTCCAGCGGGTCCACCGCGCGGAGGTCGTCGCGGATTTCTTCCAGCATGGCGGCAAGTTTTTTCCGGCACTCCTCGCGGCTTGTTTGGAGAATGCGTAAATATTTGTGCGCGCTTTCGTCGAGCCAGGCGTCGTCGGAGAGCAGTGCGGCGATCTGGTGGAAAATCGCCTGCCGGTAGCGGGACACATTGTCCGATGTTTTGAGCCGCTTATAGGCCCGGTCGAGCACCTCCCCGGCGTAGAGGTCGTAGTGTTCGTGCAGCGCCGCCGCGGCCTCGCCATGGGCCTTGTCATTGAGATCGTCGTAGTAACCCTTTATGCTCTGGGACAGCACCTTGAGGGAGTCGATGAGGGAACGCGCCTCTTCCCGCGCCTTGAGCACCATGAAATGGCCGTTTTCCCTTACCGTCTCGCCGCAAAGCGAGGAATAGACGTTCACCACATGGCTCTCGTACTCGGTCTTTAGGCCCTCGTCCATGCGGACCAGGGCCTCGAAAAAGGGCTTGCCCCAGGCGGTGATGTTGATGACCCGGGTAAAGTCCGCCAGGGTCTCTTCACCGAGCCAGCCCGCGGCGATGAGGCGGCGCAGGAAGCGGCCCGCCAGAGCCCGCTCGTCAACGGTATTTCCCTGCGCCGCCGCACCGGCTGTTTCCGGCATATCGAAGGCAAGTTCCTGATGTTCCGCCGGTTCCTTCGCGTTGCCGGCGTTCCCTGCCGCGTCTCCGTCTGCCGCATCGTCTTCTTCCGCGAGACTGTCCCGGTGCAGGCCCAGGTAGTTCATAAACTCCCGGACGACCAGTTCCCGCTCAAGGCTGCGCATGTTTTCCTGAAAGAGCCGGTAGTAGAGCACGAGCAGCGCCGCATAATGCCGCCGGTTCGGCGAGGCCAGGGGCGAGAAGAAGTTCTCGGGCAGGACGGAAAATACGCCCTGGGAGTTCGGCATGGTTCTATGATACAGTTATGGGTGTGGTTTATCAAGGGGCCGCAAAGGCAAGGCAATCTCGTTTGCGGCTTTTGTTTCTATCATATAAATTGTGTCGTTGGTTTCGGCGACAAACTCCGGGATGTATTCCGAATCCTCATTTATGTCGGGCAAATCGTTCTGGCCGGGGGCGTAGATGGCCTCGGCCTCTTTGACCAGGAGGGCGAGGGATCATCTTCCAGCAGATATTCCGAAGACGGAACATCCCGCAGATTACCACGTTTTCTTCTTTTTCCTCGCCGCTCTGGCTTGAATCTATCAGGAGCGCCTTGCCTTTGTAGGCGCCGTCAAAAAAGCCGTCCCCCTCAAACAGCTTTTTTAATTGCCGCCGCGCCGTTCTTCCGCCGCCGAGTTGAACCGCGTCATGCGCAGACGTCCCAGGGTGATTATGGGCGGATTGTAACACGAAGCGGGGGTGTTGGGGAAACGCCGGTATCCGTCCTTGTCCTTTTCCCGATTTTATTGTAAAATCCATAAAAGTATAGGCAAGACGAGCAATAAACCATGACTGATTTTGAAACCTACATACGACAGGGCGAACCCTCGCAGGTAGAAAAGGCCCAGAACTGGCAAACCGCTATCGGCTTGCAGGCGGTAGACGGGCTCAGGCCGTCGGCATACCTCTTGGAGCAGGCAAAGCTCAACATCGAAGGCGATATTACCATTGATGAGGTAAAAAATCGCATTGACGCCTATTACCGAAATATTGTCGGAAAAAACTTTTTCCTTTTCGCCGCCCGAATACCTCAGCATACACAAGCGTTTGTTCGCCGGTATCTATAAATTCGCGGGCCGCATCCGCGACTACAACATCACAAAGTCCGAGTGGGTTTTGGACGGTGAAACGGTGTTGTACGGCACCGCCGAAAACCTCAAGGAAACCCTCGAATACGATTTTAATCAGGAAAAAAACTTTAACTACAGCGGATTAACCCAGGAAGAGGCTATAGAACACATCGCGCATTTTGCCGCGTGTCTTTGGCAGATTCATGTATTCGGCCAAGGGAACACCCGGACAACGGCGGTGTTTTTAATCAAATACCTGCGTCACCTTGGATTCAAGAATGTAAACAACGATTTATTCGCCGAACATTCCTGGTATTTCCGCAACGCCCTGGTTCGGGCCAACTTCTAGGACCTGAGCCGCGGTATTCAGCGGGACGAAAAATACCTGGTCCGGTTTTTTTCAAATGTGCTGCTCGGCCACAAAAACGAGCGGTTCAAAAGCATATTGCCAAATTGAAAAAAGAAGGAGTTTTAACCCGTTCCGGCTCCGATAAAAAAGGAACATGGGTAATCAACAATCCCGTTGCGGACGGGGTATTAAGCCCTCAACACGAGTAGAATTCTCCTCTGTCACGCTATGATAGACCGGCGCGTTATGCGGGGCGTCGGCTTCTTCCGTGAGGCCAGGGGCGAGAAAAAGTTGTCGGGCAGGACGGAAAACATGCCCTGGGAGTTCGGCGGAGGCCTAGCCCTTTTGCACGGCCTTCTCCAGGGCGGCAAGGGCGATCGAGCCGCTGGCGTTCAATTCTTCGGTGATGGACGTGGGCACGAGCATCATGGAGTTGCCCGCCTTGAGGCCCTCGTTCAATATGGAGAGGATCTTGAGTTTGAGGGCGGGCTCGGAGCTGGCGTAGACCTCCACGGCCTCCTGGAGCTTCCGGGCGATTTCGATTTCCGCCTCGGCCAGGAGGACTCTGCCGGATTTTTCCCGCTCCGCCTGGGCAAGCCGGGAAAGGGAATCCTGGAGCTGCTCGGGGATCTGGATGTCCGTGATTTCGATGTATTGCACCGTGATGCCCCACTCGGTGGTCTTCTTGTCAACATCGTCCTGGATCTGCCGGGCGATCACCTCACCGTGTTCCAGGAAGGTGCTCAGGTTGTGCCTGGAAATCGCGTTCCTGAGGGCGGTCTTTGAGGAGAGAATCACCGCCTCGGCGTAGTTCTGCACCTCCAGGGCGGCCTTCTCCGGGTCCCAGACGAGCCAGAAGCACAGGGCGTCCACGGTTACGGTGACCGAGTCCCTGGTGAGAGTCTCCTGGGCGGAAAAGTCGGTCACCCTGATCCTGATGTCGATGGCGCTGGCCGCCCGGTCGATGAAGGGGATGATGAAGAAGAGCCCCGGCCCCCGGACCCGGTGGAATTTCCCCAGCCGCAGGATGACGAACCGCTCCCACTCCAGGGCCCGGTGGAGGCCCATCATGAGCAGCGAGAGGGGGAGCAGCAGGTACGAGCCCAGGGCGCAATACCGGGCGGCCTCCCCGGGGAGCGCCCCGGAGACCCCTGCGGCGGCGAAGAGTGCGAGGGCGCACCAGAAGAGGACCGTCCCGGCAACCTGCGCCCACCGGACCCGTTTGGGTTCGGGGGAATTTTTTACGAGCTTTTCCGCACCGTGTTTTTTTACTGCCTTCATCTTACTCCTCCATGGACGATACTAGTCCAACCAGCTCTGATTTTGCAACCCCCAGGTCCCGCATCTCCCGCTGGAACCGCCCCAGGACCTCCTGGATTCTCCGCTCCCGCTCCCCGTCCTCCGGGTCGGGCATCTTGCCGGAAATGTAGGTGCCGCTCCCGGTGCGGGTCTCCACGATGCCGCGGATCTCCAGCTCCCCGTAGGCCCGGACGATGGTGTTGGGGTTTATCTTGAGGTCCACCGCCAGGGAACGGATCGTGGGCAGCCTGTCCCCGGTCTTTGCCCGGCCCGACAGGACCGCGTATTCGATCTGCTGGATGATCTGCCGATACATGGGCGCCCCGTTGGCAGGGTCGAGGGAAATGGAAAAATCCTGGTCTCCGATTGTACTAGTCATCTAGTACAATAGTACACCAAGTCAACATCTTGTCAAGGGATTTTTGAAAAAAACCGCCCAAACCCGGCGTAAATCTTGTAAAAAATTGTTTTTATTAGTAGACTACCACAGGGAGGCCTTATGGCAGCAAACGACACGCCACTGCAACTCGTCACCTTCAACCTGGCCGATGAATTATACGGCGTCAACATCATGGACGTAAAAGAAATAGTCAACATCATGGACGTGCGCCCCATCCCCAATGCGCCCCACTACATCGAAGGCATCCTGAACCTCCGGGGGGAGATAATCCCCATCATCAACCTGCACAAGCGGTTCAACCTAAAGGAAGCGGGGGAATCCGGAGCCGAGGGCTCCCCTGAGCGGGGGTTCGTCATCCTCAATATCGAAGGCAGCAAGATAGGCATCATCATCGACAAGATCGCCCGGGTGGTGATGATCGACCGGAAGGAGATTCAGAGGCCGCCGCAAATGCTCAGCGGCATCGGCACGGAATATATTTTGGGCGTTGCCCGCCTGGAATCGTTGTACCTTGTCATTCTTGATACAAAAAAGATCTTCGATCCCAAGGAACTGCAAAAAATTAAAGAGATAACCTAGGCACAGATGATTCCCCTTTGGAGCGCCACCATCCGGCGCAAGGAAATGGACGCGGTTCTCACCTGCCTCGTGGAAGAAAAGGTCGGCCCCGGCGCCTGCCTGAACCGCCTGGGCTCCGCCGCCTGTGATTTCTTCGGGGCCGAGGGGGCCGCGGGGCTCCGCAGTCCCTCCCTGGCTTTGGGGTACGCCCTCCGCGCCCTGGGGCTTCCCCCGGAGAGCGGGGTGGCCCTGTCGGCCCTGGCGCCGTCCTGGCACTACACGGCGGTGCGGTCCTGGGGGTACACGCCGGTGGTCCTCGATGTCGACGGGGAGACCGCCCTGGTCACCCTGGACAGCCTCGACGGGGCCCTCAAACGGGGCGCCCGGGTGATTCTGCTGGCGGAACCCCTGGGGCTCCTCCCGGACATGGACGGCGTCCTCGCCCTGGAGACGCCGGTCATCGAAGATGTGTCCCAGAGCGCCGGGTCCCTGTACAGGGAGCGCCGGGCCGGGTCCTTCGGGGTGTTTTCCATCCTGGGGCTCGAAGGCCGGGACGCGGTCACCGCCGGGGGAGGGGCCCTGCTCCTGGCCCCCAGGAAGCGGGACGCGGCGGTCCTCAAAAAGCACGTGGAAGAAGCCGAACCCATCGACCTCCTCCCGGACCTGAACAGCGCCCTGGCCCTCACGCAACTGAAGGAATTCGCCAAAAACGAAGAGCGCCGCAAAAAAATCGCCGGGGAATTCAACGCCGCCCTCTTGCAGGGACGGCACCGGGCCTTTCCGGTCACCGACGGGGTGGAGCCGGGGATCTACGGCTTCCCCGTGCCCCTGGGGAGCGGCTTTAAGGACGTAAAGCAATACGCCGCCCGGAAGGGCATCGAGGTTGACCAGGCCTTTGCCGGAAGCATCGTCGCCAGGTTCCCGGATGAAACGGTCCCCTGCGTCAACGCCAGGTCACTCTTTTTGCGGACGGCCCTCTTCCCCCTGTACCCCAGGCTCACGAACTCGGCGGCGGTGTCTATCAGGAAGGCCCTGGGGACTCTCCCCTGACCGCCCGGAGGAGGGGCCATGAAAAAGTGTCTGCTGATAATCAACACCCTCAAGAAGGACGCCGGCGCTCTGGGGGCCCTCATCCGGGAGGAACTCGCCCGGCTGGGAATCGCCGTGCGCTGCCTGAACTTCCCGGAGGACTGCGGGAGCGGCGTCCAGGGGCCGGATGACTGCGGCTTCGCCGTCACCCTGGGGGGGGACGGGACCGTGCTCTTTGCGGCCAGGCTCTGCGCGCCCCTGGGCATCCCGATTCTCCCGGTGAACCTGGGCAGCTTCGGCTTCATCTGCGGCATAGAAAAGTCCGCCTGGAAGGAGGAGCTCCGCTCCTTCCTTGAGGGCAGGGCGGACATCCACCGCCGGAGCATGGCAAAGGTGACCATCCTTCGGGGGGACAAGAACATAGGTGAATCCATCGCCCTCAACGACATCGTGGTTTCCTCAAAAAACGCCCCCCGGCTGATTTCCCTGGAGATTTCCTGCAACGGCGTGTCCTTCGGGCTCTTCAAGTCGGACGCGGTCATCCTGTCCACGGCCACGGGCTCCACGGCCTATTCCGCCGCCGCCGGGGGGCCCATCATCGACCCGGCCCTGGACGCCCTCGTGCTTACCCCGGTGTGCCCCTTCTCCCTCTCGTCCAGGCCCCTGGTGCTCTCCAGCGCGAGCGAGGTGGTGATTGAACAGTACGACCCGCAGGGCGGGGACATCCAGGCCCTGGCGGACGGCCAGCCCCTGTGTTCCATCCGGTGGGGCGACAAAATCATCGTCAAAAAATCCGAACACTCGGCCCTGCTCCTGGCCGGAAGCCCCGCCCGGTTCTACGCCGCCCTCAGGTCAAAGATGAACTGGTCCGGGGGCCCCTCCGGCCCGCACTAAACCGCGCCCCCCTGGGGGGCTATCCGCCAGGCGCATGCGCCTGGCGCCAGGGCGGTTTTTCTGCTATACTCTCACCCATGAAAGGGATTAGTGCGGGGGAAGGGGTCTTTGTGTTTGCCGGGGGCGGAACCGGGGGGCACATCTATCCGGGCCTGGCGGTGGCGGAGCGCCTCCGCGCGCCGGGGACGCGGATCCTGTGGTTCGGGTCCTCCGGGGGCATGGACAGGACCCTGGTAGAAAAGAGCGGCCTGACGGACGGCTTCTACGGCATCCCCTCGGGCAAGCTCAGGCGGTATTTCTCCCTCCGCATCATCCCGGACTGCGTAAAAATCATCGCGGGCCTCATAAAAAGCATCGCCCTCCTTAGCCGAATCAAACCCAGGGCCCTCTTCTCCAAGGGCGGCTACGTGAGTGTGCCCCCCTGCCTTGGGGCGAAAATCCTCGGCATCCCGGTCTACACCCACGAGTGCGACCTATCCCCGGGCCTCGCCACCAGACTCAACGCCCGGTGGGCCGCGCGGATCTTCGTCTCCTACCCCAAAACCGCGGACTTCTTCCCCCCGTCCCGCCGCTCCAGGGTGATGGTGACGGGCAACCCCGTGCGGAAGGAATTCTACACAGCCTCCCCCCCCAGGGGCCGCGCCTTTTTGGGCCTTGGGGAACCCTCTGCCGGGGACAAACCCCTCCTCCTTGTGCTGGGCGGAAGCTCCGGCTCCAGACAGATAAATCACCTGGTCAGGGAGACCCTCCCCTGGCTCACGGAACACTTCACCGTGGTGCACCAGACCGGCGCCGGGGAGGACGCCCCCCCGGAGACCCCCTCCGGCGCCGGCTACCGCCCCTATCCCTTCATCTACGCCGAAATGCCCGACGTGATTGCCGCGGCGGATGTGGTCCTCGCCAGGGCAGGGGCGAATACCCTGTCCGAGTGCGCGGTCTGCGGGAAGCCCCTGGTCCTCGTCCCCCTCTCCGGGGCTGGAACCCGGGGGGACCAGGTGGAGAACGCGGCCTTTTTTGCGGACCAGGGGGCCGCCCTGGTGATTGACGGCAGGACCGCCTCCCCGGAGGACCTTGCCGCGGCCATGGAAACCATGCTCGACCCCGCGGCGCGGGAGGGGTTTTCCAAAAGAGTCCGCGCCCTCTTGCCCCAAATCCCCGCCGCGGATATGATAGCCCGAATCATCAAGGAGGATCTATGAACGCCCTCGACGCGGCCCTCGGCCTTCTCATCCTGCTCTGTGTGCTCTTCGGGTCACTCCAGGGCATCAGCCGCATCATCTTTTCCCTGGCGGCCTTCTTCCTGGGCGTCGCCGGGGGCTTCTTCCTCTGCGGCCCCCTGTCGGTGTACGTCTTCCCCTTTGTGAAGACCCTCATGGAAAAAATCGTCGGCACGGGCCCCCTCGCCCCCTACATCCTCCCCCAGGCGCTCCTGGCGGCAAAGATCGTCACCTTTGTGGGCATATTCATCGTGGTTTTTGTCCTGGTGCAGGTCATCCGCGGGATTTTCGGCCTGATTTTCCGGGGGGGCATTTTCCGGGGCCTCGACCGCGCTTTGGGCCTCCTCTTCGGAATCGCAACGGGCGCCGCCCTTACCGGGGTGATTCTCCTGGTCCTCAAAATTCAGCCCTTTTTCAAGGTTGACGGACTCCTCGAGCAAAGCTTCATCCACCGGTTCTACGACTCCTTCATTTTTTCGTCCGGCAAGCTCCCCGAAGCCGTCCCCGTCCGGGACGCGGCGTCCAATGTTTGAGAACATCCTCCACCAGGGGGCGGTCCGGGACATCGAAGTCAGCCTTAAAAAGGGCGACCTCCCCCGGGGGCTGCTTTTTTCCGGGGAGCGGGCCTCGGCAAAATTGACCGCCGCCCTGGAACTGGCCAGAGTCCTCTCCTGCGATCCCAAAGACCAGGGTCAACCCAGGGGCAGGTGGGACTGCGAGTGCCCCTCCTGCGCGCGGCACCGGCAACTCGTGAGCCAGGACCTGCTCCTTGCGGGGGAGCGCCCGTGCCTGCCGGAAATCGCCGCCGCCAGGGCGTCCCTCCTTGGGGCGCGGGAAACCGGAGCCCCCTACACCCAGGCCCTGCGGTTCCTCTTTCTCCGGGGGGTGCGGAAACTCACCGCCAGGTTCACCCCGGTCCTCTGGGGGGATCACAGGGACGCGGCAAAAATCTCCTCCCTTACCTCGGACATCGAGGAGCGGCTGGAGGAACTGAGCCTCCGGCGGGACCTGCCCGCCCCGGAAAAATTGACAACCCTCACCGCTAAGGTTGAAGAATCCTGCCGGAAGCTCGAAGGGGAGTTCCTGTACACCGCCCTCCCGGTTTCCCATGTCCGCGCCATTTCGTCCTGGGCAAGAATCACCACGGGGGGCAAGAAGAAGACCGTCATCATCGAAGGGGCGGAAAAAATCCAGGAAGGCGCCCGGAACGCCCTGCTCAAAATTCTGGAGGAACCCCCGGAGGGCGTCCAGTTCATCCTTACCACCGCGAACAGGCAGGCCCTCATGCCGACAATTCTCTCCAGGGTAAGGACCTACCGGTTCGATTCCCGCACGGAAAAGGAACAGGGGGAGGTGTTGCAGCGGATCTTCCACATCCAGGGGGACTTCCCCTCCATCACCGCCTACCTCGACACGTTCCTGCCCGTGAACCCCGCCGCGGTGACCGCCCTGGGGAGGGACTTTGCGGAGCGCCTCCTTGCGGGGGAGCGCCCGGACACGAAGGCCCTGTGCAGGGAAGCGAACAACTTCGACCCCCCGGCCCTGGTCCCGGCGTTTTTTTCGGGCATAACAGGGGCCCTGAAGGGCCGCCTGACCTCGGCCCGGGGCTTTCAGGCCCAGCGGGAAGCTGAATTCGCCGCCCAGGCGATCCGCCGCCTCTCGGACGCCCAAACCCGGATGGGGCCCTACAACCAAAATCCCGCCCTTGCCCTGGACCTGCTCGCCCGGGACATCCTTGCGGCGTTAAAATGATAAATACCGCTGCCGATATTAGTCTTTCGCCGGAGCGTCACCAGGATACGGATGTTTTGATTTTCAGGAAAGATATTGACGGGGACATGACGGTTTTGACTGAAGTTCATGCAGGAAAAGGGTATATACTTGTAAGTGATTGTTGGCGGCGAAATAAACGTCGGAACCGCGCTACTGGCAAAAGCCCAAGCGCAAACGTCCAAAACGGAGTTCCGCCCAATCCCCCGAAGGGGCCGTCAGATGACGGTATTTAATTATTACATGGATTAAGAAAAATGTCAAGAAAAAACCGAAAAAAACCAAAAAATTTTGCACGTATATTTTACGGAAGGATTCGCTTTCCCTGAATCGCCCCCATCAGGGTCTTGCGCTTTTCAAAGTAGGCGGCCTCGCCGGCGCTGCCGCTCCGCCGGAGCTCCTCGATGAAAGCCCCGTCCAGCCGCCGGATCACGTACCTGTCCTTCCTGTCCCGGTAGGTGGTGATCAGGGTGGGTGACACCCGCAGAATTTCCCAGCCCCCGGAGGGTGTCCGGGAAAAATCAACGGAAAAGAGAAAGCCCTCCCCGGTATAGTCCCTGTCGGAGGCGGGGTTGTCAAAGTTGTAGCGGGTGCGCTGGCCGGAGATCGTGTTGCCGCAGGAATAGAAGATGACCCCCGTGATGGTGTCCGGGGGGCCCAGAATCTCCCATTCCCTGGCCGCGTGGATGTGATTTGCCCAGACCACGTCCACCCCGGCGTTGATGAGGGCTGCATAAAACTCCCTGCGGGACCGGCTGACGGTGCGCACGTATTCCTCTTCCGCCGAGTGGACGGAAAGCACAAAGATGTCCGCCGGGTGTTCCGCCCTGAGGGCCTTTATGGCCGCGATCAGGGCCTCCCGCCGGGGGGGAGGGTAGTAGTCGATCCGCTCCTGGTTGGAGGGACTGTTGAGGAGCTCCGTCACCGCGGCAAAGAGAATCCGCCAGCCGTTTTTTTGAAGCATCTGCCAGGAGATGGAGTCCCCGGCCTTTTCCCGGATTCCCGCGGCCCACACGCCGGGTTTTTGGGAAAAGTAGGAGTAGGAGCCCTGGATGCCGGCCCTGCCCTGGTCGTTGGTGTGGTTGTTGGCCAGGGAGAACACCTCGAACCCGGCGTTCACCGCGGCGTCCGCGTAGGGGGGCTGCACGTTGAAGGCGGGGTAGGTCCTGTAGGGCCGTTCCGCGCACACGGGGGTCTCCATGTTGATGAAGGAGAAGTCGTCATTTTGGATGATGGCCTCGATGTCCCTGTAGATGAGGGAGAAGTCGTCCATGGAAACGTTGACCTCGTGGGCCATGAGGTCCCCGGCGAAGGTGAGGCGCAAGGGGGGCGCCGCCGCTTCTGCCTGGGGTTCCCCTGGGGGTGTTGTGTCCGCCGGGACTTCCCCCGGTCCGGGGGACTCCTCCGGGACAGCCGCCGCCGGGAGAATCACCGCCGGGAGGGGCGCCTCCGGGACGGCAATATCCGGGACGGACGCCGGGACGGCAATATCCGGGGTGGACTGCCGGAGGGGGGAAAGGGCGCAGCCCCCCAGGAAGATGAGGGACGCCAGGACAACAGGAACAACACGGGGCCCGGTGCGAATCATAGGACGATGGGAAGGGCGGTTTGTATGGGCCTCACGGCGCTTTCCGGCGGAAGCGGATCTCGCAGACCCCGTCCCCCCGGGCGATGGTCCTGTTCAGGTCAAGCTCGCAGCCGAAGCTCTCGGCGATGCCCCTGTCCCCGCACATGGCGCACTCGCAGAGGTCCTCCAGGTCCTTGCCCGAACAGCCCTGCTTCTGCCAGGCCGCCACCAGGGGGCAGTAGTGGAAGTCCACGTCGAAGTTGTCGTCCGTGAGGCGGCGGATCTTCATCTCAAAGATCAACTGGCCCACCAGGGTGAACAGCTTTTTCCGCAGAACCCGCAGGCTCGTGGCTTTTCCCTGGTCCGCAAAGTTGCCGCCCTGGTAGAGGCCGCACCGCTTGATGGCCTGGGGGGCGAATTTTTGCGGCTCAAGACCCTGTTTTTTTGCCTCGTCCAGGAGCAGGTAGAGCCACAGGGCCCGGTGTTCAAAGAGATTCCGGACGGCCCTGACCAGGGGATTCTTGTTTTTTGGTTCGTTGATTATCTCGCTCATAGCGCCTCCTTGGGGGTATTATAGTGATTTATTGAATCTCCCGCAAACACCTTTCCAGCTCCTCCACCCTGGGGCCAATCCTCCTCCGGGGCTCGACGGGCTCGTTCTGGCGGGCAATGCGCTCCGGCATCTCCGGAGCCTCCCCGCAGTAGTGGCGAATCCCGTCCGCCGAGTGGGCGGGATGGTCCTGGGCGACAAGAATCACCGTGTCCCCCTCCGCCCCGGCCTGGTCCGCCCGCTTCAGCGCCGAGGCATAGGCCCGGCTCGTGGCCATGTCCGCAAACACCCCGTAGCGCATGAAGAGCTCCTTGCAGGCGTTTTCCGTGTCCCCCTCGTCAACCCTGGCGGGGAACACGAGACCCCGGAGTACCGCGGGCTCGGCCTTGAAGAGGGCCTCCAGGCGCTCCAGACTCGACGGCAGGGCCGGGTCCGCTTTGGTACGTTTTTCCAGGGGCACGATCGCGTCCGCCACCTGGGCCTGGTTCCGGGCATCCAGGGTGAGCTCGGCGGTGCAGTTGGTGATGAACCCGTTCACGGGCAGGGCGAGCCGCCAGGCGTAGAGCCCCCCGGTGATGGCGCTGTAGTTGTTCGCGTTCACCGCGTAGAAGATGTCCGAATGGACGGCGTTTTTGATCCTGGTGAAGGCGTAGAAATAGCAGAACATGTCCGGCAGGAGCCGCCCGATGTTCGTGGTGTTCGCCACGGTGAGGGAATATTTTTCCACCAGGGCCTGGTTGTGGAGCAATTCGTCCGCCAGGGCAAAACACCGGTCCCTTCCGGCGTCAACTTCCACGGGGTAGAGGTTGCCCCCGTTCCACACACAGTCCTCCTCCGTGAAGCCCCGCATCGTGCCTGCGGGGAAGAGGGTGAGGGCCCGGAGGCGCTTCCTGCCCCTGAAGGCCCAGGCCATGCTGGCGGCGAAGGACCCGGTCGACACGGCCACGATTACCGCGTTCCTGCCCCGCATCTGGAGGAAGTGCTCGAAGCAGGACACCAGGTAGGAGAACCCGAAGTCCCGGAACCAGCCCGTGGGCCCGTGGAAGAGCTCCAGCAGGTAAAGGGACCGGTCGAGCCGCCTGATTTCCGGCGAAAAGGTCAGGGACCTGTGGGCGATCGCCTCGGCGACCGCCGGGCTGAATTCATTTTTTGTGAGAATCTGGGTGAGGAGGGCGGCGATGGCGGAGAAGGACATGGTTTTGGTCATGGAGTGGAGCCAGGGGCGGAAGTCCCCGGTGGGATAGAGGGTGTACAGGCCCCCGTCCGGGGGGATGCAGTCGAGGATGGCCGTGGAAAAGGACGCCTCCTGGGAGCGGTTCCTGGTGCTGGCGATTCTCATTGGGGGAACACGGCGTATTTTTGCACAAATTTGACCGGCCTGTAGGTCATCTTTGCCTGACGCAGGCCCTCGTCCCCCACGTCCTGCTCCCGGTTGATGTAGGTGATTGATTCCCCCAGAGCCAGGGCCTCCTGCTGGTTCACGAACTGGTAGATCCCCTTGTAGGAATCAATCCCCTTCTCGAAGTGGACGCAGTACATGGTCCCCCCGGCCATGGGCTCCCCCAGGGAAAACGCCGCGGGCTGGCCGTCGACATAGACCAGGATGCCGTCAAGGCCCAGCTCGTGCATGTGGGCGACGGCCTGGGAACAGGGCTCGTAGTCCGTGACCCCGTCCCCGGCGTGGAGGCGCTCCCAGGTGTTGAGCACCGCCATGACGTCCCCGGTGTTGTCCCCGGTGATGGGCCGTACCTCGGCGGAATAGGCGGCGTTGAAGGCGTTCACCAGGTTCTTTTTCTTGTGGAATTTCTTGCCCCGCAGTTCCGCAAGGTCGGTGCGCAGGTAGAGGTAGTCGAAGTTGTCCCGGTTCAGTTCGACCCGGAAGCCCCGTTCCGCCAGGAACGGCGCAACGGACTCGTGTTGGGCCTCCGTGAGGGACTTCCAGAACCGGTGGGACCCCAGGAGCTCCCCGATGACGGCCGCGGGCGGCAAATCCCCCAGGACGGAGAAAAAACTGCCCAAAAACCCGGAGGCCCCGCCCTCGTGTTCCACCCCGGAAAGCACATAGCCCCTTTCCAGGCGGGAAATCCTGTATTCGTATTTATTTCTGCACAAAAAAAGATTGGCAAACACAAACTCGCACACCCCGTCGGCCAGGTTCTTACAGAAATGGTCGAGCTCGCCGCCCATGTCCAGGGCGACCGGCGCAAAATCGGGATAGGCAGGAACAGAACTCATACCACAAGCATAGTGATTCCGGCGCAAAAAGTCAAACCGGCGCATTGCCCGGCGTTACATCTGCCCCTGAGCCTTGCCCCCCTGACCCGCCAGGATGGTCCGCAGGGCCTGGCAGCTCCCGCAGTGGGACTGGGCCAGGGAGATGTTCCTCCGGGCGGCCGTCTTCTTTGCCAGTTTGACCACCGAATGGGACACCGCGTCCGTGAACAGGATGATCAGATCCGAACAGCCGATGGAACAGTCCATGTCGCCCCTGGGCTGGGTGAAGACCTTCGCCTTCCACCCGTATTCCTTGCAGATTTCCTTGTACCGGCAGTGCATCCGGTCGTGGCCTCCGATGATTGTTACGCTCATAGTTGCTCCTTCAAAAATCCTCCCCTAAGGAAGCACTGAAAAAGTCAATCGAGACTTTTTCAGTGCTACCTTGATAGGCCGCAATTTCGTAGCAACTCGAAGAGTTGCGAGAAACTTGCAAAGGGACACGATGAAAAGCGTCAAGTTTTTCATCGTGTCCCTAGTTGCCACAGGAATCAGACCGGGGAGGACACGCTGTTACAGTTCCACCTTTATCCCCACGGGGACGCTGAAGGTGAAGACCGCGTTGTCAGGGGAATCCGTCATTTCCATGTCCAGACGGAGCCCGGCGGTGAATTCAGCGGTTTGCGTTGCGGGGAGGAGCCCTGCCAGGGACGAGACCAGCCTGGCTTCGGCAAAAAAATTGTCGTAGAAGGACTCGGCCCCCCCGTTGTCGTACTTCACCAGGACGTTGGCGATTTCGCCGGTCAGACTGAACTTTTCGGTGAGTTCCCTGGTTGCGCCGACGGCGTTGTACAGGCTGAGGAAGGAGGAGTCCGTCCCGGAGAGGGTCCCGTACCAGTCCTTCTCCACGCCCCTTGCGAAGGAGACGTTGTTGTGGGTGGAAAGACTCAGGCCCTCGATTCCCGTCCATTGGGCCCGCAGGTCGATGCCGCTCCACAGGGGATTGTCGTAGTCCCTGTCGCTGTTGATGTGCATCCAGCCGGAGTAGCCCAGGGTTATCCCCAGGTTTTCCACCGCCGTGATGTCCCCGTAGACCCCGAAGGTCTGGAAGTTCACCGTGCTGCCGGGATAGTGCGGAATCGGCGCCTCTCCACTAGTCGCGTTGTAGTCGTCGATATAGGCGTTGAAAAGAGCGATGGGCCACACGCTGGCCTTGTACAAAGCCGTGAGTGTGCCGAACCCCGCGTCCACCGAGAGCCGCCCCCCAAGCCGGAAGAGCCGTTCCCCCGCCTCCTCGTCCGAGGTGTGACCGTAATCGGAAAGGAGCGTCCTTTTGTCAAAATTCGGGGCAAAGAGGAGCTGGAGCGTGGCGGGGCCGAAGGCTATGCCGGCCATAAAACCGTTGACCAGGTAGGCGTTGTTGTACTCGTCCGGCCCGTGGAACCCCGTGTCCCCTTCATCCGGGACAGGGGGATAGAAGACCCCCAGGGCGAAGTCGTCGATGTCGTCGTCATACAGCCCGAGGCCGTCGGTGTTTTCAAAGATGCCCCCGGTGAAGGTGAAGGCCTCGCCGAAGGGCTTGACCCAGGCGTAGAGCTCGTCAAGGGACACCAGGGGATTGTCCCGGGTGAGCCAGGGGCTTTCGGGATACCCCAAAAAGCCGCCTTCCCCGGGGAAGGCCAGAGTCGCCGTGCCGCCGAACACGTCCCCCTCGTAGCTGAACGACAGGGCGCTCTCGCCGTCGTCCCCGAAGCCCATGCCGGTGAAGCTGCTCACCCCGCCGTCACTGTCCGCCGCCAGGGCCGAAGCGGCGAAGTCAATCGTCAGGGAGAACCTATTGGCAATTGATGATTCCTCCGCCCGGACTGTAGTTCCAGGGACGAAGAACCCCGCGGCAAGGGCCGCCGCAACCAACATTCGCGCAAATCCATGTGTTTTCATAGAAAACCTCCAGTAATTTTTTTTGTTAGCCAATGCTAACTTTATGATGAAAAAAATTGTGCTCCCCACAGCCGTCACTTCGCTTTCTCCAGGGCCTGCCCGGCGGCCTCCATAAATTGATTCCACGAGATTGTCGCGCCGGTGATTGCGTCAACCGAGTCGAGCTTACCGGTTGCCCCATACTGCCGGGCATAGGACTCCATGGCCCGGACCGCGAGCTGGGCCTTCTCGTAGTAATCCCTGTTGGACACGGCCCCGTTCACCTTGCCGTAGTCCGCGCCCTTGGCCGACCCGTCCTTCTGCCAGGTGACGAATTCGCAGGCCGTCACCCTGCCGCCCGCCACGGTGATGGTGATTTCCCCGAAGGCCCCGGCGTCATCCCCGCTGCTCCGTCCCGTGTAGACCCCGTCCCGGAGGGGCCTTGCGCAGCCCCCAAGGGCCAGGACCGCGCACACCAGGAACACACCCCGGACTTTCATGCTCTCACCTCCCTGGCAACTCTGCCGTGCTCGAGGACCACCGTGCGTTCCGCGTCCTGGGCCACCTCCGGGTCGTGGGTGACCACGATGATCGTGCTGCCCTCGGCGTGGAGCTCCTTGAAAATCTCTATCACCAGCCGCTCATTCGCCTCGTCCAGGTTGCCCGTGGGCTCATCCGCCAGAATCAGGCGCGGGTAATTGATGAGAGCCCGGGCGATGCAGAGCCGCTGCTGTTCACCCCCGGAGAGCTGCCCCGGCAGGTGTTTGGCCCGGTCCGCAAGACCCACCCGGTCCAGGGCCGCCAGGGCCTCCTTTTCGTCGGTCATGCTGTGGTAATACTGGGCCACCATCACGTTTTCCAGGGCGGACAGGTAGTTCACCAGGTAGAACTGCTGGAACACCAGGCCGATCTTGTCCCGCCGGATCACCGTGAGGTTCCGCTCGCTTTCCCTGGCGATGTCCGCGCCCTCAAGGAAGACCTCCCCGGAGGTGGGCTTGTCCATGCACCCCACGATGTTCATCATGGTCGTCTTCCCGGACCCGGAGGGCCCCATGATGGCGAGCCATTCCCCCTGCCGCACGGACAGGTTGATGCCGTCCAGGGCCTTGAGTTTGCCGTACTCCTTGGAGACGTTCTTTAGTTCAAGCAATTCCATAAAAGCTCCTATGTGGTCTATATGGTGCCAGGCGCATGCGCCTGGCACCCTGTGCCATAGACGGCGTTTTCCCGGCTATTCTCCCCGCAGAACGACTGCGGGGTCAACCTTTTCCGCGCTCCGCACCGGGAAGGCCGACGCGGCAAGGGTCAGGGCGAGACACGCCATGGCCGTGAGGGGCGCCGAGAGGGGCTCGAATGTCACGGGACGGCTGAACACCCGGAGCGCCACGTGCAGGGCGAACACGTACCCCGCCAGGCTGCCCAGCGCACCGCCGATGATCCCCAGGAGGGTCCCCTCGCCGAAGAATTCCGCCGCGATTTCCCGCCGCCCCGCGCCCAGGGCCTTGCGGAGGGCGATTTCCTTCCGGCGCTCCGCCGCCACGGCCATCATCGTGGTGGCCACGCAGATCAGAATCAGGGCGAGCACCACCACGGTGACGAGGAAAATCAGCGCCGACAGCTTCCCCAGAACCGCCCCCTCGGAGACCGCCAGACGCTTCACGGGCCGGGCCTCGATGCCGAGCCCCGCCGCGTTCACCCGCCCCGCAAGGCCCTCCAGCTCCTCCGGCGAAAGCACCAGGCTGCACTCAGCCGCGTTGATGACATCCCCGCCCCCGGCGAGTCCCTCCGGGGACGCGCTCCCCCCTGGGGCGTCGAGGCCCGCGAAATCCCCCAGGGACAGGAGGATGAACCCCTCCTCAACGCCCCCGGTGCTGAGCGTGCCCGACACGGTGAAGGACCTGCCGTCAATCGCAAACACGCTCCCAGGGGCAAGGCGGAGCAACCCCGCGGCTTCCTCCCCCAGGAGGGCCTCCCCCGGTTTGCCGGGGAGACTCCCGTGGACGAGCCAGTAGGGGCTGGTGCGTTCCACCAGGGAGAAGTCCGTGCCCGCGGCCATGAGGGGCTGCTCGTTCACCTTGACCTGCCGGTAACGCCATGGGGTGACCCCCACCACCGCGTCCGCCGGGAAGAGGGCCGCCGCCCCGGCGAGCTCCGGAGCGGTGAAAAATCCCCGGTTTCCGGCGGGGAGGAGCGCCAGATTTGCCCCGTAGGAACGGAACTCCCGGCCCATCTGCCGGGGGATGTCCCTGGAGAGAGTCACCAGCCCCGAGAGAATCGCCGCCCCCAGGGTGATCGCCAGCACCGCCGTGACCATCCGCCCCCGCCGCCGGATAAGCGACAGGGCAACCATCTTTGCAAAAAACCGTTTGTCCTTCATCATAAACCGCCGTTATTGTTAGCATACGCTAACCAATATATGTTAGCAATGTCTAACAAGAATGTCAAGGGGAAATTTAAAAAAAAATGAAAAAAATCGCCGTTTTATAAAAAATTTTTGCAGATTGACGGGTGGGAGGGTATTTTTTTACACACGTATACACGTATAGTTGACATTATATTTTTCTGCCCATTCCTTCCTAAGGTTATCGTAATGTTCCCGCAACTGTTCTATAGTCATACCTTCAGTGCGCTTTTGCACCTTCCGCTTCCAGCGGCGCACTTCAGCCAGGCACCTGCGTTCAGCATTGCGGATTTCCCGTTCTTCATCGGTCATATTCAATCACCTCCATTGGTGTCGTTAGTCCAATCGGCGCATAACCGGCGCGCAGGTTACAAAAAGCCGTTCCAATGAGCGTTTTTAGCTTGATGATGTGCCCAAAATTGTAGCTCACCACAAAATTCATGCCCCGCACGGTTGCTGTCGCAATATGCCGGGCATCGTTAGCGTATTTGAGGGGGATAATACCTTGTCCCACATAGCGATCCGCTAACATGACGCTGGACGCGTCAACCAGAAACACGTCCTTCATAGACTGCCATAATTCCAGCATTTTGTCAAGTTTTTTGCCGGATGTGCACATGAGTTCCTCCAAAACAGCTTCAGACGAATACGCCTCATATTCGTAGGCTTTGATTTTGTCAAACAGCGCGATCGCCGCCTGCTGTTTTTTCCCCTGTTTGCCGTCAAAACAAAAATTAAAGACCGTCGTTTCGATGAAAAGTTTTGGTGTTATTTTTTCGTGCATAGTAACCTCCAGCTGTATATAGGGGGGTGACAATGCGTTTTTGGACAAAAAATATGAAAAAAATCGCCGTTTTATAAAAAATTTTTGCAGTTTGACGGGCGGGAGGGTTCAAGCGGCGTGTCTATTCCTGGATTACGAAAAAATCGTTCAGGCGGCGATCGATGTCGGCCTTTATTTTTGCGCGGAGGCGCTCGACCAGGAGGGGCCGGACAGCGTTTGCGGGGGCGCTGAAGTCCATACCCGGGGGGGCCAGAAGCTCGTAAATTTCCGCTTCCAGGGCCTCCGACAGGCGCAGGAGGGTCTTCTCGCCCACCCAGGTCCGGCAGCCTTCGATGTCGTGAATCATCTGATAGGACACATCGACGAGTTCCGCGAGTTTTTCCTGGGTAAGCCCCAGTTTTTTACGTTTTGCCTTGATATTAGCGGAAAGAAATGCCCGCGTTTCGTTCATACGCCTTAAACCTTTGTTTTAGTCTATGGTAAGTAAAAACAACCGATACAGTTGACTAATCTAACCGTTTTATGATAAAATTGGCTTACCTTAAACGGTGAAACACGCCGGGCGGCCCCGTATGGACCTACACCGGCGTACCCCCTGCCCGTATGGACGGGAATAAAAACAGACAGCCGCTCCCGGCAGTTACGCCTGGGGCGGCAAACAGGAGCTTTGCATGAAAAGCAAAAAGATTCCGGGGATATGGTATGGTGCCTAAAAAAATACATTATTGCTGGTTAGGCGGTGAAAAAATGACGGATGATACAATGCGGTGTATCGAATCGTGGAAAAGGGTAATGCCTGATTATGAACTTGTTTTATGGGATAAAAACAGGTTCGACGTTGATTCTGTACCGTTTACACAAGAAGCTTACAGGGTAAAAAAATGGGCATTTGCGGCTGATTATATACGCCTTTATGCCATATATACTGAAGGCGGCATATATCTTGATACGGACGTATATGTCAGGAAGTCTTTCAACGACCTTTTGAAAAATGATTTTTTTACGGCGATGGAATATCACAAAAGCATCATTATAAACGATAATGCCGCAGAATTATTGCATGACGATGGGACTCTAAAGCATCCTGAGCGAGACAGGATATTTGCACACGGCATAGGTATTCAATCTGCCTTCCTGGGCGGTATCAAGGGACACCCGTTTATCAAGTCCTGTTTGGATTGGTATAGGGATAAACATTTTATTCTGCCGGATGGAAGTTACTATAACCGAATCGTCGCTCCGGCAATATATGCTGATGTAATGATGGGATATGGGTTTCGCTATAAAGATGAATTGCAAAAACTACATAACGGCATAACGGTATATCCATCATCTGTATTTGCCGGCAGTATACGCGAGGTGGGTAAAGAATCCTATGCTGTTCATTGTTGTCATGGAAACTGGAGAGAGAAGTCACTCATATCAATATTAAAACGGACTTATAAAAAATTTTATGTAAACTGGAGTCTCCGGTGGACCGCCTTATGATGTCCTTCGCGGCCCCCGCGAGCGGAGCGGATTTGCCCAAGGGCCGTTTTAGCCGGAAGCCTGTCATCGTCGTAGCCCATGGTGAGGCGTTCAAAGTCCAGACGGCGTACTACGCGACTTGCTACGAAAACAGCAAGGGCGAGGCCGGAGGATGGAGTCCGGTGGTCGAGGCAATAATAGGCTGATCAAGGTGTTATACCCGCTTGCGCGGGTGAACGCGCAATTTGCGTTGCAAATTGCGTTGGAGTTTTCGCTTTGCGAAAACTCCACACCCTGCCCGTATGGGCAGGAAAACAAACGGTTGTTTCTAAAAAAGTTAGAAACAACACAACAGGAGGACAGTTATGAAAAAACTGTTTTCGATTTTGGCTTTGGTTTGCGTGTTCGCCGGGGCGGCGGGCGCGCAAACTTTTTCAGACGGAGCAGAGGCGGCGCCTTCGCTCTTGGGTCCTGGCGCAAACCTTGATTTGCTCCAGTACGAGGGCTATCCGGGCTATGACTCGGAGGCATATCAGAAGCAGGCGCGTGGAGCATGGGGGGCCGGGTTACTGAACACGCTGGGCGGGGCGTGGTCGTGGACGCACGGCGACATCCTGGGCGGCGCGGTGACTGCGGGTCTGGAAGCTGCGGGTGTGGTTCTTATTATTGTAGGTATAACCGCTACTGAGCCGGCCACTCTGAGTAGCATTTTGCTTCCTGCTGGGGGCGCCATGGTGGCGGGTGGCGGCGCGGGCTTTGGCCAATGGAGGGGCATGACTCAATACAGGAAACAAAATCCCATCGCGGTGGGATTTAACGACAACCCCATCAAACACACGAGCTTCGTCATCGCCCCGGACTTGAGCAGGAAAGGCGGCGTGACGGCGAGCCTGGTGTATTCAACAAAACTGTAGCGGTATCAATTCGGGCGCGGTCCTGTGGATCCCGCGCATGATAACGAAGCCCCTGCCGGGAAATGGCAGGGGCAATAGCCGGGCGGGCTACGACGGCAAGGCGGCGTGGAAAGACACGACACTACTTTTAGGAGAGATTTCCATAAAAACGAAATCTAACATTTTCAAAGCCATCATCGGGATGGCGTGCGCTCTGGTGCTCGTGACAGGATTCACGGCCTGTGGTGAAGTGGAGTTTGGCGCCACAGTGACGGTCTCAAACAATCCGTCGCAATATAAGTCGACTGAGTATATCATGGTCGAGATCACTCACTTTGGCATTGCCTTCATTGCGCCGGGCGAAAGCCATACCTTTGAGTATGACTGGAAAGGTATCATAAACCAGGGCGACCATATAATAGAAGGCTGCACCATCAAGGTTTTTACGGGCATTGGCGGCAGCAGCGACAATTTCAACAGTCCTGCCGCCGTTACGGAAACGTTTGATTTTCACGACGGCGAACACATAACGTGGTATTGGCAGACGAAAGGTGGCGGCACTCTCTCAAGTACCCCATACTAAGAGCGAAAACTCGCGCGCGGGCGAGTAGGCCCGTGCATGACGTGGAAAACGCGCAAGCGTTTTCCCAAGCCCCTGCCGTCAAAGAAAGGTGGCGGGGGCGTTTTTGAAAGCACCTGAGGTAATCAATGAAGAAAACAGACTACATCACGCCTGATGAACACTGGCTCTTGCAAGAATTCGAGCACATCCCCTTCGGTATCATTCGTCCTGCGGAACTGGAAATCATTCTTGGTTTCTTTATTATTTATCACAACGGCACGGACATTGAAGAGTCGGAGTATTTTCTGGCGCAAAAATATAAAATCACTGAAAGCAAGGCAAAACGTTTCAAAATCGAGTTTGCCAAGCGCTACGCTAAAAACCGCGGCCAGCCGGACGAAATTGCGCGGATACTGTCGCGCCTCTTTGAAACAACACAAAACCCCTTTGAATTCAATGAAGATTCAAAAACCATCAGTTTCATGGTCAAAGACCCTTATGACCTCAAACTTATCAAAGAAAACATGGACGACAACCGCATCGTCCACCGCGGCGATTTTAACGGCAAGCTCATCTCGCTGTCACTTGACCAGTTCATGCGCTTCATGTCACTGCATTACAAAAATCTTTGCGTCGTTTTGAAGCCTCTCATCAACGAAAAACTGGACGAAACGGCGAAAAGTAACAGCGCGTTTTGGAAAGCCCTTTCAACCAACAAAAAAGTCGCACACATCCTCAAAACCATCGCGCCCACAGTCGTCAACGGCATTGTCTCGCTGGTAACCGGCTTTGCGGTGAAATAAGGCCGTGAGGTCCATCGGACGGTGATTGGGCGAGTGGTCCCGCGCCGGACGGCGAGGGAGAAGTGCGGCGGGCATTGAGACTACTTTGGCAATGTGGAAGCGGCCTTTTGTGCCGCTTCAATTTCCGCAAGACGCCGCTTTGCCAGTTCCTGTACGATGTCCTTCGGCATCTTGTTCAAGAGGTCTCTGTAAACCGGCCTGAAAACCCGGCCGTTCTTGACAATTTCAGCCGATACTGTTTCTGACGTTTTCATTATACGCCTCCTTTTCAATGGGGTCCGCTTCACGAGCGGAAATAA
>JAISTZ010000034.1 GCA_031272345.1 Spirochaetaceae bacterium
AATTGGGGGCCGCCGTATGAGCAGGGGAGTCTTTGCGGAATATGCCGTGGACAGGCCCGGCAGGATGGACGCGGGGTTCTTCGCTGCGGTCATGCTCCTGTGGGGCCTGGGGATGGTCATCCTCCACGTGACATCGGCCGATTACGGGCTCCGGTGGTTCGATGACTCCTATTATTTCCTGCGGCGTCAGTTCATCTATTCCGCCATAGGAATGGCAGCCCTTGTATTTCTTGCTTCTATAAATATTTCCACCACTAAGAGACTCCTCCCGCTTATCGTGCTCGGCTCCCTGGCCCTGTGCCTCCTCGTGTTCATTCCGGGCATCGGAGCCGACAGGAACGACGGGGTGCGCCGGTGGATAGATTTGCCCTTTTCCGCTACCGTCCAGCCCTCGGAGTTTGCGAAATTCGCGGTGATTCTGTTTTTGTCGAATTTCTTCGCCAAGGAAGAAACCATCGCCGGGGAAAGCCACGGGTCGATTCCGATCCTTGGGGTGATGACCTTTGTGGTGATCATCTTTTTGCAAAAGGATTTTTCAACCGCGGCGTTTATCCTGCTCCTGGGGGCGATTCAGCTTTTCATCTCCGGAGCGCAGGTGGCGCGAATCGTCGCCTTCTCGGTGCTCGCGATTCCCGCGTCGATACTTTTTGTGTTCGTCGAGCCCTACAGGGTGAACAGATTCATCGCCTTCATGAATCCCGACTTCGACATCCACGGGCTGAATTTTCAGACCAAGGCCGCCAGGGACGCGATCTCCGCGGGTGGTATCTTTGGGGAGGGAATCGGCGCGGGACTCTCCCGAATCAATCGAATACCCGAGGTGCGCTCGGATTACATCTTCGCGGGATGGACAGAGGCCATGGGATTCATCGGGGTGATTCTGTATGTGATTCTCCTGGGGTTTTTTGCCTGGCGGGGTTTTTCAATCGCCCTGAGGTGCGGGAATCTTTTCGGTTCCATGTGCGCCTTCGGGTGCACGGCGAGTATCTTCCTCCAGTCCCTGGTGAATTGCGCGGTCGTGGCCCACGCCCTTCCCTCAACGGGAATCCCTCTGCCCTTCTGGTCCTCCGGAGGGAGCTCCCTGATTTCGTCATTTTGCATGTGCGGCATTGTGCTGCAAGTTTCCAGAATAAAGTCCCACGAGGTGACGGTATGAGCGGGTTTATCTACACCGGAGCGGGAATAACCCGTCCGGCAAAAACAAGGGACCCAAAGGTTTCGGCGTTGAAGATCATCATGGTGATTCTGATAGGAGCCCTGGTGATGGAAGTGGCCCTTTATTTTGTGCTGATTCCCTGTTTCTCGCCGGTGAAAATTTCCTACACCGGTACTGTCCCCTATTCCAGTGAGGACCTCAATTCGGCGGTTTTTTCCTCCACCGATTCCTCCTGGATCAGGTTTGACGCAAACGCCGCCTGCGCGGCCCTGGCGAATCTCCAGGGGATAGAATCCGTGGGGATAGAAAAAAAATTCCCCGACAAGATTTTTGTGCGGCTCACGGAACGAGTCCCGGTGGCCCTTTCCCTTGCGACCTATGGTGAGCGGACGGTTCCGGTGATGCTCGACAGGACCGGCGCCGTGTTTCTGTCCGCCCCGGTTTTCCGGGATGATTCCCTTCCGCTGATTACGGGATTGCCCCTGGAGGATATTGAACCGGGAATGCGGCTCGCAAAAAAATACCATCCCCTTTTGGGGCAGCTCGAATCCCTTGCCAAGCTTCCGGAAAAATATTTTTCATCCTTCTCGGAGATTCACGTTGAAAACAAAACGGCCGGGGGATATGAACTCATCGTGTATCCGGTAAAATCACGGGTGAAGATTCTGCTCGACAGGGCGTTGAATGAGGATATGTTGAAGATTGTCATGGTGACACTGGATGTGGTGAGCGCCATGGAACCAAACGTTGAAGAAATCGATCTGCGGTACGGCGCGTTCTCGTACCGGGTGAGGCCCTCCGGGGCAAGGGCGGAGCGGTGAGTTTCCCAATCGTCGGCCTGGACATCGGCACAAGCTTTGTCAGGGCCGTAATCGCGGAATTATCAGAGGACTCTGAGCTCAGAATCACGGGCTTCGGCAAGGCCCCGTCGTCCAACGGGCTGCGGAACGGCATCATCGTCAACATAGTGGCAACCGCCAGGGCCATCTCCGAGGCTATCGAGAGCGCGGAACTCATCGCGGGAACCCAGGTGACCTCATGCTTCGTGGCAATCGGCGGCAGCCAGATCGAAGGGGTCAACAGGAAGGGGGTGGCCCCGGTGGCGGCACGGGGTTCCGGTGGGGGCGAAATCTCCCGGAAGGACGTGGAAAGCGCGATTGAAACCGCCAGGGCGGTCAAATTCCCCACGGACCGGCAGATACTCCACGTGGTCCCCCAGTCCTACACGGTGGACGACGAGCCGGGCATAAAGGACCCGGTCAACATGATGGGAGTGCGGCTTGAAGTGAACGTTCATATCGTTACGGCGTCGATGGTTGCGGTGCAGAATGTGCGCACCTGCATGTCCAGGGCGGGGTACGATCTCGGGGGCATCATGCTCAAGACCCTGGCGGCGACCCAGGCGGTGCTGACCGCTGAGGAGATGGAGCTGGGGTCCATCATCATCGACATCGGGGGGGGCACCACCGACGCCCTGGTCGTCTACGAAGGCGCCCCTGTCTGTTCCGCGTCGATTCCCTTCGGCGGAATCCACATAACCAGGGACATCGGGGTGGGCAAGTTGATTTCCTTCGAGGCCGCGGAAAAAATAAAAAAAACCTCCGGCTGCTGCTGGCCGGATTTGGTGGAAAATTACGACGACGTGATTATCCCCAGGGTGGGGGGGAAGCCCCCGGAGGTGATTCCCCCGGGACAGTTGTGCGTGATCATCCAGGCCAGGATGGAAGAAATCCTGCGGATGATCCGGAGCGAGATCGTGCGGAAATCCACGGTGAGCGATCTTTCAGGGAACATCGTGCTCATCGGCGGGGGGGCCGCCCTGCCGGGGGCGGTTGAATTGACTCAGAAGGTCTTTTCAACCGGCGCGGTCAGAGTCGGAAAACCCGTTGCGGCCGTGCCGGATTCCCTTGCCGAGTGCAGGGAGAGTGAATACGCCGCGGCTGTGGGCCTCGTGCTCTCAGCCGCTCCGGGGGGCGCCCTCAATGTGGTCACCGGGGAAGCGAAACCCAAGGCGCCCCTTGAAAAGGAGAAGGACACGCCGTATAATGGGCGGAAAAAGAGCGCCAAGCCCCTTGGGGAGGTTATTGTGGACTATTGGCGCGAACTATTTTAGGGAATTCAAAACGCACGTTTTGGGTAGTACAGGAAGTCCCCGGGTCTAGGTCCGGGCGCTTCCAAAAAAACAACTTCGCCGGGGCGAAGAAAACAATGGTTTCCGGGTGGGAGGGACCTCATGTTTAATTATTCAATGGTTGATTCGGCGCCGAAACAAAGCGCGACGGTGATCAAGGTCATCGGCTGTGGCGGCGGCGGTTCCAATGCGGTTGACCGGATGATTGAAGCGGGCGTACAGGGCGTGGATTTCATCGCGGTCAACACCGACCAGCAGGATTTGGCGTGTTCAACGGCGCCGACAAAAATCGGCATCGGCGCAAAAATCACCGGCGGCCTGGGCGCCGGGGGAAATCCCGATGTGGGCGAACAGGCGGCCCTGGAAGATACGGACGCCATCGCGAACATCGTGCGCGGGGCGAACATGGTCTTCATCACCGCGGGCATGGGGGGAGGGACCGGCACGGGGGCCGCCCCGGTCATCGCCAGGATTGCGAAGGAGGAGGGCGCCCTCACCATAGGGGTCGTCACCAAGCCCTTCGACTACGAAGGCCCCCTCAAGATGGAGATTGCCAAAAAGGGAATCGCCAAGCTCTACGAATCGGTCGACAAGATCATCGTCATACCAAATCAAAATCTCTTCAGGATAATCGACAGGCGCACGTCGCTTTTCGAAGCATACCGCAAGGCCGACGACGTGCTCCTCCAAAGCATCCAGGGTATCTCCGACATCATCACCCAGACGGGACTCATCAATGTGGATTTCAAGGATGTGTACACCACCATGCACGGAACCGGCGAGGCTATCATGGGAATCGGCCGGGCCTCGGGGGACGAGAAGGCCCACAACGCGGCAATCGCGGCGATCAACAATCCCATGCTCGAGGAAACACGAATCGACGGGGCAAAGAATCTCCTGGTGAACATCATCGGATCCCCGGACGTGAGTCTCCACGAGGCCGACGAGATCGTGAACATCGTCAGGGAAAACGCGGACCCCAACGTGCTGGTCATACACGGAGTGCGGGTTGACGACACCATGCGGGACGAGATCGCCGTCACGGTAATCGCCACCAACTTTGAGAACGAAGGCGCGGAGGCGGCGCCGGCCGGAAGTCCCCCTGCGGAAAGTCGTGAAGAAAAATCCGATCTCATGCCTTATGGGGATTTCATCACCATCGCCACGGGGGGCAGGCAGGAACGGAAGGAACCTGCCCTGACCTTCGCGGAAATTCCCCGGGGTGATTCCCAGGAGCATCTTGCCTTCGACCCTGTTGCCCCGGGGGATTTGAATGTCCCCGCCTACCTGCGGAACACGAGAATCTCATTGGAGAAAGACTAGGGTGAACGCTCTGCCTGATAGGTTTGACTCCCTTTTGTCCTCATTCTATGCGGAACTCCGGGGGCAGTTGCGAAAGGCCCGGTCCACGGTGGAAACCTACCGGTACGCCCTGGACCCCTTTGCCGCCTGGTGCACGGAAGCGGGGCTTTCCCCTTCCGCGGTCGCCCTCAGGGACATACAGCTCTACCTCACCGCACGGCAGACCCGCTGCCGGGGGGAAGGGACCGGGGCAAAGGTTTTGTCAGCCCTCAGGGGTTTCGGGGATTTTCTTGTCCGCAGGGGCGTCTGGCCGGAAAACTACGCGAAGCTCCTTGACCGCCCGAATGCAGGGCGAAGGCTGCCCAAAGCTTTTCAACACGAAGAAATAGAGCGGTTCCTCGGGGGGATAAAAACCGGGACTCCCCTGGGGGTGCGGGACAGGGCCCTCTTCGAGGTGATCTACTCCTGCGGCCTCCGGGCGAGCGAAGCCGCGGGGCTCCTCCTCCTCAACGTGCACCTCGACGAGGGTGTGCTCATCGTGGCCGGGAAGGGGGGAAAACAGCGGATGGTCCCCTTCGGCGGGGAGGCGCGGAGCTGGCTTGCCGAGTGGATTAACCATTCAAGGCCCGCCGTCATGGGGAACAGAATCGAGGGGACTCTCTTCGTCAATTACCGGGGGAAGCCCCTTTCCCGGAAGGGAATCTGGAAGCGCTTCCAGGACATCGAAGCCCTCACGGGAGTCACCGGGAAGGTGCACACCCTGCGCCATTCCTTTGCCACCCACCTGCTCGCCGGAGGGGCGGACATCAGGAGTGTGCAGGAACTTCTGGGACATTCCGACCTGGCCACCACCCAGATTTATACACGGATTCAGAATCAGCAGCTCCTCGACGCCCACAGGAGATATTTCAGAAAGGAAAAAACGGAGGCGGTACATGAAAAATAACATAAGAAACCGGGTGTTTGTGCTGTTTTCAGCCCTGGCCCTGCTCATCATGGGTTGCGGGGCGAGTCCCAAAACCGTAAAGCGGATGCAGATCCTTGAGGAGGGAGTCACCAACCCGACGACCCCAAAGGAAATCGAAGACGCCATCCGCAAATACGGAACCAGAATCGAGGACATCCTCCTGGCCCAGGAGCAGGTGGGAATCTGGTACAAGCTTTTGGGCACCAGATACCTGGACAGCAAGATGTATAACGAAGCTTTAAAGGCTTTTCAAAAAGCGATTGAATTCTACCCCGAGAACGGGAATCTCTACTACTACGTGGGGATCTGCGCGGGCTACATGGCCCAGTCGGCCCTTGACTACGCCGCCTCCGGGTCCACCGCCCAAAAATACAATTACCTGAAACTCTCGGAGGCGGCCTATTTGCGGGCCCTGGAAATCGAGCCCCGGTATGTGCGCGCCCTCTACGCCCTTTCGGTGCTCTACGTGTTCGAGCTCGACGATAGCGCCAAGGCCGTGCCCCTTTTGGAGAAGCTCCTCACGATAGACACAAAACACATCGACGCCATGTTCGTGCTGGCCCGGGCCTATTATTCGATGTACCAGGTTGACAAAGCTGTCGCAATCTACGACAGGATTATCGAGATAGCTCCCAGGGAGCGGAAGGACGACGCGGAAGCGAACAAACGGCAGGCGCTGGAGGGTTATGGACGAAGCTAAAACAAAGCTCCTGGCCGCCATTTCGGCCATGAGCTTTTTAAAGCACAAAGAAAAAAAACTTCTCCAAAACAGCGTCTCCTCGGTGGAGGAATTGGCGGCCCTCAGTCTCGACGGCATATCGGTCATCGTGAACCGAGCCCTGGGCACAACCCTCTGGCAGCCCAGCCGGGTGTTGGACGAAGCCGCCGGGGTCCTCCGCCTCATGGGGGCCTACGGCATAGGCATCCTCCCCATCGGAAGCGAAGCCTACCCCGCGGCCCTGGGGGAAATTTTCGATCCCCCCTACCTGCTCTTCTACCGGGGCTTCCCGGAGGTGTTGGGCCTCCCCTGTGTCTCCGTCGTGGGCACACGGCATCCCACGGCGCGCACAAAGGAGGCGGCCTACGGGTTCGCCAGGGAGGCCGCGGCGGAGGGGTTCACGGTGGTGTCGGGCCTGGCCTTCGGGATCGATTCCGAGGCCCACCGGGGGGCCCTCAGCGCCCAGGGGGGAGTCACCTGCGCGGTCCTTGCCTCCGGGGTGGACATGATTACCCCCCCGGGAAACAAGGCCCTTGCCAGGGCGATCCTCGCCCGGCGGGGCTGCATCCTCAGCGAATACTGCCCGGGGACCGACGCGGCCAAGTGGCGCTTCCCGGAGCGGAACCGGATCATCTCGGGCCTCTCCGCCGGGACCGTCGTGGCCGACGGGCCTGAAAACTCCGGGGCCCTCATCACCGCGGACTTCGCCCTGGAACAGGGGCGGGACCTCTTCTTCCACGAAGCGGCCCTCTCCCGTCCCTGCGGGGGCACACGGAACGCCCACACCTATACGGCCGCCGGAGCGCCGGTGGTTTCGTCATTTAAAGAATATCTCGAAAAAAAAGAAGCGCCCCCGGGCCTGGTAAAGCAGGAAGTGCAGGCGGCGCTGTTTGAAGGGAGGGGCTGCTAGATGGCTCAGACACAAAAGCGAAAAACAGAAAAGAACACCCTCGTCATAGTCGAGTCGCCCGCAAAGGCAAAGACCATCGAGAAATACCTCGGCAAGGGGTACACCGTCAAGGCGTCCATGGGGCACCTGATAGACCTGCCCAAGTCCCGGATGGCGATCAACGTGGAACACAACTTCCAGCCCGAATACATCACCGTCCGGGGGCGGGCCAAGCTGCTCAAGGAGCTCCAGCGGGACGCGAAGAAGTCCGGGGAGGTGCTCCTGGCCAGTGATAACGACCGGGAAGGGGAGGCGATCGCCTGGCACCTGAAGCAGTCCTTCTCGGAAAAGACCGACGCGCCCATCAAGCGCATCGTGTTCAACGAGATTACCCCCCAGGCAATAAGTACGGCGGTGGAGCACCCCCAGGACATCGACGAGGGCAAGGTGAACGCCCAAAAGGCCCGGCGGGTCCTGGACAGGCTCGTGGGGTACAACCTGTCCCCCCTCCTGTGGAAAAAAGTCAAGAATGGCCTCTCCGCGGGCAGGGTCCAGTCGGTGGCCCTCAGGCTGATCTGCGAGCGGGAAAAGGAGGTGGAGGACTTCATCCCGGAGGAATACTGGAGCCTCACCGGGGACTTCGCCAGGAACAAGGGGGCCTTTTCGGCCCAGCTCGTCCAGTGGGACGGGGCAAAGCCCTCCCTCAAAAACAAGGCCGAGGTCGACGCCCTCTCCGCCGCAATTCAGGAGGCGGCCCACAGGGAGGGCTGCCTTGTCCTGGACATAAAAAAAGCGGAAAAAACCACCCGCCCCCGGCCCCCCTTCACCACGTCCACCTTGCAGCAGGCGGCGGCGAACCGGCTGGGGTTCACCTCCCGGCGGACCATGCAGGTTGCCCAGGGGCTCTACGAGGGGGTCAACATCGGGAACAGCCGGGTGGGCCTCATCACCTACATGAGGACCGATTCCGTGCGGATTTCCGAAGTCGCCCTGGGGGAGGTGCGCTCCTGGCTCAAGGAGAATTTCCCCGGGGAACTGCCCCCCCAGGCGCGGGTCTACACGGTGGAGTCCAAGGCCCAGGACGCCCACGAGGGAATCCGGCCCACCTACGTGTCCTACACGCCGGAGTCCGTAAAGGACAGCCTCTCCAGGGACGAGTTCCGGCTCTATTCGATCATCTGGGAGCGTTTCGTCTCAAGCCAGATGACCGACGCAAAAAGCGAGACCGCCGCCGTGGAAATCGGAGTGGGGAAGGCCCTCTTCCGCATCTCCGCCGCAAAGCTCGTCCAGAAGGGATTTTACAGGGTCCTCAAGATTCTCTCGTCCAAGGAGGAGACCACCGGGTCCCTCCCGAAGATCGAGAAGGGCGATACAATCACCCTGCGGGGTTTAAAGAGCGAACAGCACTTCACCCAGGGGCCCGCCCGGTACACGGACGCCTCCATCGTGAAGGCCCTGGAAGAGAAGGGCATCGGCCGGCCTTCAACCTACGCGCCGATCATCACCGTGCTCCTCACCCGGTACTACGTCACCCGGTCGAACAAGCAGCTCGTGCCCACCCAACTGGGCCGTATGATAAACGAGATCCTGGTGGAGTCCTTCCCGGACGTGGTGAACGAGAACTTCACCGCGGAAATCGAAGGGAAGCTCGACCTGGTGGCCGACGCGAAGGAGGACTGGGCGTCCCTGGTGGGGGACTTCTTCTTCCCCTTCAGGGACAAGGTCGACACGGTGATGGCGAGCCTCGCCAGTTTCAAGGGCGCCTTCGATGAGAAGACCGACCTGGTCTGCGAGAAATGCGGGAAGCCCATGGTCAAAAAACTGGGGCGGTTCGGCTTTTTCCTTGCCTGCTCAGGATTTCCTGAGTGCAGGAACACCAAGTCCATCCCCCTGGCAAAATGCCCCAAGTGCGGGGGCGACGTGGTGGCCCGGAAGACCCGGGGCAGGGGCAAGGAGTTCTACGGGTGCGCCAACTACCCGGACTGCGACTTCATCAGCCACTTCAAGCCCATCAACGCCCTCTGCCCCAAGTGCGGGTGGTTCCTGGTGGAAAAATACGACAAAAAGAACGGGGCCTATAAAAGCTGCATCAACCCGGAGTGCGACTACCTCCACGCCGCCGGGGACGAAGCCGAGGAACCCGCCGGGGCCGGGGGGGGGGACGAATGAGCGCGGAAAAAATCACCCTGCGGGACGTGGCGGAGGAATTCCTCTCCTATCTGGAGGGGGTGCGCCGGTTCTCGCCCAACACGGTGATCGCCTACCGGAACGACTACGCCCTCCTTGCGGAGATTCTCGGCTCGGCGGCGGATTCCCCGGTGGACGGGATCACCGCCGATGATCTCCGCGCCTGCCTGGAGGAGGCCGCCTCCATAAAAAAGAAGGAGTCCTCCCTGAACAGATTCATCGCCTCAACCCGGTCCCTCTTTTCCTATTGCAGGCGCTGGGGCTACACGGAGGTGAACCCCGCGGAGGGGCTCAAGTCCGTGCGGCAGCCCAGGAATCTCCCCCTCTTCATGTTCCCCCAGGAGGCGGAGGCCCTCTGCGCGGAACCCGAACGGACGGGGCTCCTCTGGGAGAAGCGGGACGCGGCCCTCTTCGCCATGCTCTATTCCTCCGGCTGCCGGGTCTCCGAGGCCGCGCTGCTCACCCTGGGGGATTTTTCCCGGGATTTCGAGACCGCCCTGGTGCGGGGGAAGGGCAACAAGGACCGGCTCGTGTTTTTTGACGAAAAGGCCGTGGCAGCCCTCAGGGACTACCTCCCTGAACGGGATGCCGCAGCCAGGGCCGCGGGGGGCAGGGACCGGGGGGCGGTGTTCCTGAACCGCCGGGGGCTCCCCCTCACCCCCAGGGGAATCAGATACATCGTCGCCAGGTATTCCGGGGTGGAGGGGGTCAACAGGCACGTGTACCCCCACGCCTTCAGGCATACCTTCGCCACCCAGATGCTCGCCAACGGGGCGGACGTGCGGGTGGTTCAGGAGATGCTCGGCCATTCGAACATCTCCACAACCCAGCGGTACACCCACGTCACCACGGAGCGGCTGAAGGGGGTATACCACGGCGCCCATCCCCACGGAGGGCAAAACTGATGGGGGTTATCACTAGAAGGAAGGTGTTATGGAACGGAACATTGTCAGTACAACCGTAATCGCCGTCAGGAAGGACGGCAAGGTCGCCATGGCCGGGGACGGTCAGGTCACCATGGGGGAGACCATCATGAAGAGCAACGCCAAAAAGGTGCGGCTTTTAAAAGAATGGAAGATCCTCACGGGCTTTGCGGGGGCCACCGCGGACGCCTTCAACCTCTTCGATAAATTCGAGGGCAAGATAAAGGAGTACAACGGTGACATCACCAGGGCGGCGGTGGAGCTGGCCAAGCAGTGGCGGACCGACAAGATGCTCCGCCAACTGGAGGCCCTCCTCCTGGTTGCGTCCCTGGACAAGATTCTCCTGATTTCCGGCACGGGGGACGTGGTGGAGCCCGAAAACGACGTGCTCGCCATCGGGTCCGGGGGGAACTACGCCTACGCCGCGGCCCTGGCCTACCTGGAGACCCCCGGCCTTTCCGCCAGGGAAATCGCGGAGAAAAGCCTCGCTATCGCGGGCAGAATTTGCATTTACACCAACAGCACTATCGTTGTGGAGGAGCTTTAAAGTGGAATTGATAGAGAACAATCCGGCGGAGGAGCTTCCGCCCAGGAAAATCGTGGAAAAACTCGACTCGTACATCGTGGGTCAGCAGAAAGCCAAAAAAGCCGTGGCGATCGCCCTGCGGAACCGTTCCCGGCGGATGAAGCTGCCCGACGACATCCGGGACGAGATCGCCCCCAAGAACATCCTCCTCATCGGGCCCACGGGAGTCGGCAAGACCGAAATCGCCCGGCGGCTGGCAAAACTCTGCGGGGCGCCCTTCCTCAAGATCGAAGCCACCAAGTACACCGAGGTGGGCTACGTGGGCCGGGACGTGGAATCCATGATCCGGGACCTGGCCGCCGTGTCCGTGTCCATGGTGCAGAGCGAGATGCAGGAGCGGTTCAGGAAGACTGCGGAGGAGCGGGTCGAGGAGGACCTCCTGGATCTCCTGGCGCCCGGAAGCGGCAAGGAGGACGAAAAGCCCTCGCCCATGCAGCTCGGAAAGGACGGCCACTCGATCTTCTTCTCCCTCTTCGAGGGACGCCAGAAGAAGGGCGAAGAGGCCCCCCAGCTCCTCCCCGGTCCTGATGGGGAGGTCCCTCCGGAACAGGAGGAGGGCGCCGCGGAAAAGGACGAGTCCAGGGGGAAGAAAAAGAAGGACCTCTCGGCCCTGCGGGAAAAATTCAGGGCGCTCCTCCGGGACGGGTCCATCGAGGAGCGGACCGTGGAGATCACCGTGCAGCGTTCCTCAGCCATGCCCGTGATGGAGGTCTTCGCCGGGGGGAACATGGAGGACATCGAGGCCACCATGCAGAACTTCGCGTCCATGCTCTCCGGGGGCGGAAAACCCAAGCGGAAGACCGTCACCATCCGGGAGGCCCGGAAGATTCTCACCCAGGAGCACCTGGACCGCATGGTGGACACGGACAAGGTGAGCGAGGAGGCCAAGCGCCGGGCGGAACAGTCGGGGATCGTCTTCATCGACGAGATCGACAAGATCGCCGTCAAGGGCGAGCGGGGGAGCCAGGACGTGTCCCGGGAGGGAGTCCAGCGGGACATCCTCCCCATCGTGGAGGGCTCCATGGTGAACACCCGCTACGGGGTCATCGACACCACCCACATCCTCTTCATCGCCGCGGGGGCCTTCAACCTGGCCGCCCCGTCGGACCTGATACCGGAACTCCAGGGCCGCTTCCCCCTCAGGGTGGAGCTCGACAGCCTCCACGCGGAGGACTTCAAGCGGATCCTCCTCGAGCCCAAGAATGCCCTCACCAAGCAGTACGCGGCCCTCCTGTCCACCGAGGGGGTCACCATAAACTTCACCCCGGGGGCCGTCGAGCGGATGAGCGCCCTTGCGGCGGAGGTGAATTCCAAGGCCGAGAACATCGGGGCCAGGCGGCTCCACACGATCATCGAGACCGTCCTGGAGGACCTGTCCTTCGAGGCGGACGAACACAAGGGGGAGACCATCGACATCACCACCGAGTATGTGGACGATAAGCTCAAGAACATCATCGAGGACCAGGACCTGTCCCGGTATAATCTATGAGAACCCCTAACCCTGACCCCGGTTTTTGCCGATGAGATTACAGGAGGCGCTATGAACGATTTTACAAGGACAGTGAGTCTTTTGCACCGGGCCATGGACGTGAACGTCCTCCGCTACGAGGTGTCCGCGAACAACCTGGCCAACTCGGAGGTTCCCAACTTCAAGCGGTCCAGCGTGCAGTTCGAGGCCATGCTCAAGCGGGCCATGGAGAGTGAGGGGGCCAACAAAAACGCCCTCAAACTCACCACGACCGACCCCCGGCACATATCGCCCCCCACATTCATCGACTGGCGGGAGATCGAACCCCACAGGCAGGCGGACTACTATACCACCGCCAAGGCCAACGGCAACAACGTGGACGCCGAGCAGGAGGCCATGGATCTTTTAAAGACCCAGATGAACTACCGGCTCCTCACCACGATGATGGCCCACGAATTTCAGCAGGTACGAACGGTCTTACGGAAATAAAGGAGGCTAGACCATGGGAATTTTTTCGAGCATCAACATTGCGGCGACCGGACTGACCGTGGAGCGCCTGCGGAGCGACGTCATCGCCGACAACATCGCCAACGCCCAGACCACCCGCACCCAGGAGGGGGGCGCCTTCAGGCGGAAGCGGGTGATTCTCTCCACCGCCGACCCCAAGCCGATTTTCCGCAACCCCTTCGTGCCCCAGGATTTGGACAACGGCCCCGGTCACGGGGTGCGGGTGATGGAGATAGTAAAGGACGACGCCCCCGGCAGGCTCGTGTGGGATCCCACCCACCCGGACGCCGTCCAGTCGGGGCCCCAGGAGGGGTACGTGGAATACCCCAACGTGAGTATCGTGAACGAGATGACCGACCTGATAGCCGCGAACCGGGCCTACGAAGCCAATTCGGCGGTGATTCAGGGCGCCAGGGACATGTTTTCAAGCGCCCTGGAAATAGGCAGATAGGTAAAGGTTGGGAGGGACCATGACAGGAATTGAACCCCTTGAGATGAAAGCGGCCCGTCCGGGTCACATCGGTTTTCAAAAGACCGCGCCCCAGGCCGTCACAGGGCCGGAAGCTCCCCGGAGGGGGGACTTCGGCTCGCGCCTGGCGGAGGCCCTGGAGTACGTGAATCAAAAGCAGAACGCCGCGAGCAGTATAAAGCGGCAGTCCATCATCGATCCGGACTCGGTGGACATCGGCGACGTGATGACCGCGATCGCCGAATCCACCATGTCCCTGGAGGCGGCAAACAGGATCATCAACCAGATGATAACGTCGTGGAATGAAATAACGACCACACGGTAAACAATAGGGAAGACTCATCGAGTTTTTCCCGGCTGACCATGAGACCACGGGAGGGGTACCATGAACGAAACACTTAAAAAAATCCTGGAAAGCATCAGGTCCCTGTGGGGCAAGTGGACGAGGACTCAGAAGATCATTCTCCTGGGAATCGCCGCTGCGGCTGCCGGCGGGGTGGTTTTACTGCTCGCCTTTTCGGCCAGGCCCGACATGGCGGAGCTCTTTTCCGCGCCCATCACGGACGAGACCGTCAGGGAGAACATCCTCTTCAGGCTCGACCAGGAGAACGTCAAGGCCACGGTGAGCGCCGGGGGCATCATCTCCGTGAAGGACGAGCAGACCGCCCGCCGGATGCGGGCGATCCTGATGCGGGAAGACCTGGTTCCGGCGGCCATGGACCCCTGGAGCCTCTTCGACATCGACCGCTGGACGACCACGGACTTTCAGAACAGTGTGAACCTCCAGCGTTCCATAACCAGGGTCGTCACCCAGCACATCGAATCCCTGGACGACATCGACCGGGCGAACGTGGTGATCACCATGCCGGAGAAGACCCTCTTCAAGGCCGAACAGGACCCGGTCACCGCGAGCGTGGTGATTTCCCCCAAACCCGGAAGCGACATCACCCAAAACCGGAAGAAAATCGAGGGAATCCAGAAACTCCTCCTCAAGGCGGTTACGGGCCTGACGGCGGACAACCTGGTGATAAGCGACCAAACCGGGGCCGTGCTCAACGACTTCGAGGGCATGAAAGCCTTTGACGCGGTTGCTCTTACGGAAAAACAGCAGCGCTTCATCTCGGACCTGGAAAACCGGTACAAAAAAAATATCCTCGCCACCCTGCAAAGTATTTACGGGGCGAAACGGGTCAAGGACCTCAACGTCAAAATAGAAATGGACATGGACAAGGTGACGGCGGAAGAAAAGACCATCACCCCGATCACCATCAAGGCGGATAACCCGGACACCCCCTACGATGACTCCGACATGCTCCCCTCCATTGTCCTTTCGGAACAGAACGTCACCAAGGAGTGGAGCGGTACGGCCCTCATGCCCAACGGCCCCGCCGGAACCGAAGGGCAAAATCCCCCGGTGTATTCGGACATGAACAACATGATCGGCACCAGCAAGGAAAACAGCGTAAGCAGGAATTACGACTACAACACCAAGGTAGAAAAGAAGGAAGTCAGCCCGGCCATAAAGCGTTTCACCGTGTCGGTCAACATCGACGGACGATGGGTAAAGAAGTACGACGACCGGGGTAATCTCATGTTCCTGGCAAACGGTTCGATCGACCGGGATTACATACCCCTGACGAGCGAGGAGATTGCGAACACCGCGGCCCTCGTGCAGGACGCCATCGGCTATAACAGGAACCGGGGGGACTCGGTCACCGTACAGAACATCGCCTTTGACCACACCGATGAGTTCCAGCGGGAAGACGACGAATACATCAAGAGAACAGAATTCCGGCGCACGGTCTACATGGTCCTGGGGGGCATAGCGGCCGTGCTGATTCTGTTCCTCCTCTTCCGGTTCATCGCCAAGGTACGGGAACGCAGGCGCCGGCTCAAGGAGGAGGAGCTGCTCAGGCAGCGCCAGATGGAGCGGGACAAGGTGCTCTGGGAAAGCCAGCAGGAGCCCGTGGAAGTTTCCCTGTCCGTTGAGGAGCGGCGGCGCACCGAATTGCAGGAGAACGCCATTGCCATGGCAAAGGAACACCCCGACGACGTGGCCATGCTCCTGCGTACCTGGATGATGGAGGAATAGGCCATGGCAGAATCCGCAACCCAGGCAAAAACATCCAAGCGCTCAAAGGAATCCAAGAACCTCACGGGCAGGCAGAAGGCGGCGATCTTCCTGGTGTCCCTGGGATCCGAGGTTTCGTCCTCGATCTTCAAACACCTGCGGGAGGATGAGATAGAGACTCTCACCTTTGAAATAGCCCGGCTCGAAACGGTGGACTCGGAGCTGAAGGACAGCATCCTGGCGGAATTCCAGGAACTGATGGCGGCCCAGAACTTCATCACCACCGGGGGCATCGAATACGCCAGGGAATTGCTCGAAAAATCCCTGGGGACCCAGAAGGCCAACGATGTGGTGAACCGCCTGACCAGCTCCCTCCAGGTGCGTCCCTTCGACTTTATCCGGCGCACCGACCCGGCCCATTTGCTGAACTTTATCCAGCAGGAATATCCCCAAACCATCGCCCTGATTCTCGCCTACCTGGAGCCCCAGAAGGCTTCGGTGATCTTGCAGAACCTCCCGGAGGAGATTCAGAGCGACGTGGCCAAGCGGATCGCCAAGATGGACCGGACCTCCCCGGACGTGCTCCGGGAGGTGGAGCGGGTCCTGGAAAAGAAGCTGTCCACCCTGTCCAGCGAGGACTACACCGCCGCCGGCGGGGTTGAGAACATCGTGGAGATCCTCAACCTGGTGGACCGGTCTTCGGAAAAGTCCATCATCCAGTCCCTGGAGGAGGAGGACCCGGACCTGGCCGAGGAAATCAAGAAGCGCATGTTCGTGTTCGAGGACATCGTCCTCCTCGACGACCGGGCGATTCAGAAGGTCCTGCGGGAAGTGGATCCCCAGGAACTCGCCAAGGCCCTCAAGTCCGTGGACGCGGAGGTGCAGGACAAGATTTTCCACAACATGTCCAAGCGGGCCGCCCAGATGCTCAAGGAGGATATGGAATTCATGGGGCCCGTGCGGGTGAAGGATGTGGAAGAATCCCAGCAAAAGATTGTGTCCACGATCAGGCGGCTTGAGGACGCGGGAGAAATCGTCATCGCCCGGTCCGGCGAAGACGAGCTGGTCGTCTAGCCCCAGGAGGCCCCCGTGGCAAAGTCCGTGTTCCACCCAAACGAGGTGACAAAGAAAGACGACCCCGTGTTCCTCCCGTTCACCAGGGACTATCGGCCCACAGCGGAAGAGGAGGAGGCGGCAAAGGCCCCGGTCTACGAGGGCCCCACCGCCGAGGACTTGAAGCGCGAGGCCGAGGAATTCAAGGTCCAGTGGGAAGAGGAAAAGAAGCGGATGCTGGAGGACGCCCAGGCCGAGGCCGCCGAAATCACGCGGAAGGCCCGGGAGGAAGCCGCCGCCGAGTCTGAAAAACAGCTTGCGGAGAATTCCGCCCTCAAGGCCGGCGCCGAGGCCGACGCCGCGGAGACCCAAAAAGAAGCCCGGGATGAGGCGGACAGGATAATCCGGGAGGCCCGGGAAGCCCAGGACGCCCTCAAAAAAGAAGCCCAGGACGCAGGCCGCGCCCAGGGCTACGATGAGGGCTACCAGGAGGGCAAGAAGGAAGCGGACCGGCTCATCGGGCGGCTCCACACGATCCTCGACCGGCTCATGGAGCGGCGGCAGGAAATCCTCGACGAGACCGAGCAGCAGGTGGTCGACCTGGTGCTCCTCATGGCGCGGAAGGTCGTCAAGGCCCTGTCCGCCCAGGATCGGGAGGTGGTGGTGTCCAACGTGCTCGAGGCCCTCAAGAAGGTGAAGGGCAGGGGTGACGTGATCATCCGGGTGAACATGGACGACCTGGAGGTTGCCGCCGCCCATAAACAGGAGTTCGTCGAGGCCGTGGAAGGGGGCAGGAATATCACCCTGGCGGAGGATTCCGGGGTTGACAAGGGGGGCTGCCTTATCGAGACCGACTTCGGGGCCGTGGACGCCAGAATCGCCAGCCAGTTGAAGGAGCTGGAACAGAAGATTCTGGAGCTCTCCCCGGTCAAGCGGGTGAGCGCGTCGTCCCTTGGGGAGGAATAGATGCCCCTGTCCATCCTTTCAAAGTACATCGACTGTGTGGAAAACACCGACACCATCCACTGCACCGGCCGGGTGACCGCGGTGCGGGGTATGCTGATAGAAAGCCAGGGCCCCCGGTCCATGGTTGGGGAACTGTGCACGGTCACCCTGGAGGACGGGGGGGAACTCTTCGCCGAGGTGGTCGGCCTGGAGGGGCCCCGGGTAAAGCTCATGCCCTACGGTGACACCAGGGGCATCGGGGTGGGCTGCGAGGTGCGGGCCTCCGGGTCGGTCCTCCAGGTGGGGGTCGGGCAGTCCCTCCTCGGCCGGGTGATCGACGCCCTGGGCCGCCCCTGCGACGGCAAGAAGGAAATCATCCCCGAGGACTACTACCCGGCGATCGCCCCGCCGCCCCCGGCCATGGAACGGGCGGAAATAAGGGAGCGGATCGACACGGGGGTGCGGGCGATTGACTCCATGCTCACCCTTGCCAGGGGCCAGCGCATCGGGATTTTCTCCGGCTCCGGGGTGGGGAAGTCGACTCTCCTTTCCATGATAGCCCGGAACACCAACGCGGACGTAAACGTGATCGCCCTGGAGGGGGAGCGGGTGAGGGAAGTCCTGGACTTCATCAACCGGGACCTGGGGGAAGAGGGCATGAAGCGCTCCGTGGTGGTCGTGTCGACCTCGGACCAGCCTTCGATCGCCCGGCTCAGGTCGGCCTTCGTGGCGACCGCGGTGGCGGAATATTTCCGGGACCAGGGGAAGGACGTGATGCTCATGTTCGATTCCATCACCCGGTTCGCCCACGCCCAGCGGGAAATCGGCCTTGCCGCCGGGGAACCCCCGGCCCAGCGGGGCTATCCCCCCAGCGTCTTCGAGATGATCCCCAAGCTCCTTGAACGGGCCGGGGCGGTCCCCGGAGGCTCCATCACCGGGATCTACACGGTCCTGGTGGACAGCGACGACCTGGACGAGCCCATCTCGGACAAGGTGCGGGGCACCATCGACGGTCACATCGTCCTGGCGCGCCGTCTGGCCCAGCGGAGGCACTACCCGGCGATCGACGTGCTCGGGAGCATCAGCCGCCTGGCAAACCGGGTGTCCGGGAAGGTCAAAAAACAGGCGGTCACGAAGATCCTCCGCCTGATGGCCTCCTACGCCGAAAACGAGGACATGATTCTCGTGGGGGCCTACCAGAAGGGCGCCAGCGCCGAGATTGACGAGGCCATCGCCATCCACGGCAGCATCGAGGCCTTCCTGACTCAGGACGAATACGAGGTCTGTCCCTTCGCGGACACGGTAAAAAAACTCGGTGATCTGGCCGGTATGGAGATTCCCGAAACGGAGCTTGCCCCCAATCCATCCGCCGCCGCCGCCGCCGAAGGCGGTATAAAAGCGGAGGGGGTCTCCGGTGCCCCTGCTGCCGCACTCCGTGAAGGGGCCCCATGAAAAAATTCGCCTTCACCCTGCAAAAGGTCCTCGACCTCAGGCAGTACACCGAAGATCAGGCGAAGATGGAACTGGGCCGGGCCGTGTCCGCGGTGAACGCCCTCAACGGGGAGCTCCTCGCGGTGGCACAAAACCGGGGGGTCGCCATGGCGGAACGGGCCTCCGTGAAGGCCGGTCTCCTTGACATCCGCGCCCTGGGCTCGGTGGAGCACTACATCACCCTCCTGGACGCAAAAAAAGACGCCCTCGCCGCAAGCCTCGCCCAGGCGGAACAGGCCGCCGCCGAAAAACGGGGGCTCTACCTGGAGGCCATGAGGAACCGCTCGGTCTTGACCAAGCTCTCGGAGCGTCAGTACGCCGGGTACAAGAAGGACCTGGGCCGGGAGGAGGACCGCCTCCTGGACGAGGCCGGAAGCAGACGGGCGGTCACACCCCTTTAAAATCGAGCGCACCGGCGGACGGCAGGAGACCGGAAGGGGCTGCCCGCGGCGGCCCCCGGAATTTTTACTGGGAGAACCGGATGTCCTCCCAGAGGGCGTTGAATTTCTCAAGCCCCGCGTCAAGGTCTTCTTTTATTTCGCAGTTCTCCAGCTCCCTGGCCTGGTACATGGGTTCTACGGTCATGTAGTTGCCGGCCCCGGTGTTCACCCCCGGGGGGAACCGGAAGAAGTCCAGGAACTGGGCGTAGATTTCCGGGCGGTGCATGAAGTCGATGAACTTCATCGCCAGGTCCGGGTTTTGGGCTGTCTTGAGGATGCACATGGAATCGATGTACATGGGCCCGCCCTCCCGGGGGATGAAGAAGTCGATCTTGCCCCAGTCCTCCTCGGCGACCTCCCCGTAGACCACCTCCCCGTAGCCCTGGACGACCCAGAAGTCCCCGGCGGCGAAGGACTTGCCGAACCCCTCGGCGTCGAATTTGACCAGGTTGGGCTTCCACTCGCGCACGATCAGGTTCCTGGCCTCGGCGAGCTCCCCGTCGTCGAGGGTGTTCACCGACCGGCCCTGAAATTTGAGGGCGTCCCCGATCACCTCCCGCATGTCGTCGAGCATACTCATGTGGTCCGCCAGATCAGGCCGGGAGAAGATGCCCCAGCTTTTTTCGTACACGGGGACCTTCTCCTTGTTCACCGCGACCCCGGCCGCGCCCATGAAATAGGGCACCGCGTACTTCATCTGGGGGTCGTAGGTGGCCTTGGAGAGCACGAGGGGGCTGATGTACTTTGCGTTGGGGAACTTGGAGTGGTCGATTTCCCGGAGCAGGCCCTCTTTGATCATGATCGACACGTAGTCCTGGGAGGGCACCACGATGT
>JAISTZ010000039.1 GCA_031272345.1 Spirochaetaceae bacterium
TGCTCCTGATTACACAGGGGGGGGGGGGGGTCGACCTGGGCATAAAGCTGACCAGAGATTCCATTGCCCTGTGGCTGGCTGCCCTGCCCACGGCCTGCATGATTCACCTGCGCCGGACCTTGTGGGGGGGAATCATGCAGGGCCAGGAAGCCGCCGGCCTGATAACCCAGATACACCGGCAGATGGGGCGCCCCCTGGCCGGTAAGAGCAACTGCATCATCGAGAAGGAGACTGCGTAACATGAAAAAATGGACCATCCTGTTCCTGATACTGGAAAGCGCCGCGGCTTTTGCCCAGGACGCGCCCGTCGTGCTCACCGTGGACGGCGCCGTGGACTACGCCCTCAAACACAGCTTCCAGCTCAAGAGCGCCGCCATAGACCTGGAGATACAGAAGCGGGCCAAAGACAACGCCTGGAACAGCTTTTTGCCCGGGGTGAATGTGTCGGGCACCCTTTCCCGGTCAAACGAGGACACAAGCGGCGCGATGATGGAGAGCATTGCCGCCATGATGAATCCCCTGTACGGAGCGGTCAAGGGATTCCACGGCACTTATTTGCCGCCAGAATTCCCCGCGTCAATCACGATTCCCGAAGCCGAGGAGAAGGACCTGTGGCGCATGGTTGGGACCCTGAGTTTTTCCTGGAGTTTCAATGCGGCGATGATTCAGAACATGCGGGCCGTCCATGCGGATTACGAGGCGGGACTCATCTCCTGGGAGCAGACCCAGAAGCAGGTGGAACTGAACGTGCGGAAGCTGTTCTACGGCCTCCTCATGATGCAGGAGAGCCTGAAGATTCAACAGGCAAGCCTGGAAAGCGCCAGGGGCCGCGCGGAACAGGCGGAGGTGAACTACCGGAACGGCAGAATCCCCCAGATTCAGATGCTCCAGGCCCAGGTTGCCTACGAAAACCAGCGGCCAGGGATTCTCAAGGCAGAGCAGGCGATCGACCAGCAGATCGCCACCTTCGCCTTTCTCCTGGGGTTCCCTTCGGGGACAAGGATAGCTCTGGACGGCTCGATTGACGAGGAATTCCTCGCCGCATCCGGGGACGCCCAGGTCAACGTGGACACGGAGAACCTCGGCTCCCGGACGGACCTCAGATTCCTTTCCCAAAACATCGCCGCCCTCAGGCTGCGGCTTTCGGCCCTGAATCTTTCCGCCTACACCCCGTCCCTGGCGCTCAGCTACAACCTGCAGCCCGTGGCGGCGTTTTCGTCCCTGGACAACGCCGACCTTGCCTGGAAGGACAAATGGACCGACAACGGCGCCCTTTCAATCACCCTGGCGTGGAACCTGACGAACCTCCTGCCCTTTTCGTCAACCCAGCAGCAGGCAAAGGACCTCAAGGCCAACATCAGCAAGTTGCTCCTGCAATCGGACATGCTGATTGAACAGGCAAAAAACAAGATTACCTCCCTCATGGACTCCCTGGAATTGTCCCGGTCCCAGATTGAGGCGAATCAGCGGAACGTCACCCTGGCGCAGACGGCCTACACCATGACCGAAACGTCCTGGCGGAACGGAACCACGGAGCTCCTGGACCTGCGGGACGCGGAGAGCTCCCTGAACCAGGCAAAACTGGGAGTCCTGAACGAGAAATTCAACTACCTGTCGGCATTGCTCGACCTGGAGTACGAATTGAATACAAAGCTCATCCCTGGAGATTAGAGAGGAACATGATGAAAAAGTTTTTTTGCGGCCCCCTGCTGGCCGCGGCCCTTGGGGGAGTCCTTCTGGGCTGCAACAGGAACAACAGCGCCCCGGCCCAGGCACAGCAGGCCCCGGCGGAAACCGTGTATGCGGTGAACACCTACATCGCCCACCCAAGCAGCCTTGACGCATACCTGGAATTCGGCGGGGACGTGGAGGCCTCCTCCAGCGTGGACATCCTCCCGGACACGGCGGGAAAGCTCTCCCGGCTCCTCGTCAAGGTGGGGGACTTTGTGAACCGGAATCAACTGGTCGCCTATGTTGACCCCTCCAGGCCGGGGTTGAATTACGAAGCCAGCCCGGTGCGGGCTCCCATAAGCGGCACCGTAACGGCCCTGCCCTTTCCGGTGGGCTCCACCGTGGCCCCCACAGTCGCCATCGGAAAAATCAGCACGGCAAATGAGCTGGAAATCACGATAAACGTGGCAGAGCGCTTCGTGTCCCGTATCAAATTGAACCAGAGCGCCCGGCTGGTCTTCGACGCCTATCCCGCCGAGACCTTCATCGCCACGGTGGTGGAAATAAGCCCGGTGCTCAACACCGCCAGCCGCTCCATGACGGTCAAACTCCGGCTCAACACCCGGGACCCCAGGGTCAAAATCGGCATGTACGCCAGGGTCAAGCTCATCACCGACGAGAAGCGGGGGGTCATCGCCGTCCCCAACGACGCCCTGGTGCGCCGCGCCGGGAAGCCCCTGGTGTTCGTGGTGAACCGGGGGGACAACTCGGTCGCCATGATTGAAGTGGCCGAGGGCATCCGGGTGGACGATCAGGTGGAAATTCTTTCAGGGCTTTCCGCCGGGGACGAGGTGGTCGTCAAGGGCCACACCCTCCTTGACGCGGGGAGCAGGGTGAATGTCATTTCAACAGTGAACGAAGGGGCGGCCCAATGAATATCTCAAAGCTTGCGGTCTCAAAACCCACGACGGTTCTGATTATTTTCGTCATCCTCTTTTCCCTGGGCATATACACCCTGATGCATCTGCCCATCGACCTTTTGCCGGACATGGAGATTCCCTACATCGCCGTGTACACCACCTACGAGGGCGCGGGCCCCCAGGAAGTGGAACGGAGCGTCACCAGAATCCTTGAGAGCTCCCTCACGAGCGTTACGGGCATAAAAACCCTGAACTCCCGCTCTTCCACGGGAACCAGCCTGATTTTCCTGGAATTGAACTACGGCACGGACTTAAACGAGGCGGGGAACGAGATGCGGGACCGAATCGACATGGTAAAGGGCTACCTCCCGGACGATGCGGAAAATCCCACGATAATCAAGATCGACCCCTCCATGATGCCCATCATGTTCCTGGTGCTCCGGGGGAACCGCACCCCGGAGGAACTGCGGACCTACGCCGAGGACATCATCCAGCCCCGGCTTGAGCAGGTTGACGGGGTGGCCTCGGTGAACATCATCGGGGGCAGGGAAAAATCAATCAATATCGACATCCCCAGGGACAGGCTCGAAGCCTATTCCCTCACGATAACCCAGATCGTGCAGATGCTCGGTGCCCAGAACATCGAGACCTCCGGCGGCGTGATTTCAGACGGGGACAAAAACTACAACATCACCACCAGCGGCCAGTTCCGTTCCCTTGAGGACATCCGCAACACGGTGATTTCCTACAAGGCGGTCCAGTCCGGAGTCAGCCCCATCCCCCAGATGCGCACCATCCGGCTCAGGGACTTGGCGGACGTGTACGAGGGGTTCAAGACCCAGACAACCCTGGCGTACATGGACGGCGAAACCTGCGTCATGATGGGGGTGCAGAAACAGAGCGGCAAAAATTCCTTGCAGACCTCTGACCGCACCAAGCGGCAGATGGAATCAATCAAGAAGCTGCTCCCCAATGATGTGGAGCTGGTTCTTGCCTTCGACACCACGGACATAATAAAGCGGTCGATAAACCAGGTGGTGTCCAGCGTGATTCAGGGGGCGCTCCTTGCGGTGTTGATTCTCTTCATCTTTTTGCGGAGTTTCAAGAGCACGTTGATTATCGGAATCTCGATTCCCCTGTCCCTCCTCATCACCCTGGCGCTGATGTATTTCTTCGGCTTCACCTTGAACCTGATGACTCTGGCGGGGCTGGCCCTGGGGGTCGGTATGCTTGTGGACAACTCCATCGTGATTTTGGAGAACATCTACAGTTACCGCGAAAAGGGCGCCAAGGCCGCGGTGGCCGCGGTGCTCGGTTCCCACGAGATGCTCATGGCGATTACCGCCAGCACCCTCACGACCATCTGCGTGTTCCTGCCCCTGATTATGCTCCAGAACCAGCTCGGCATGATCGGCCAGGTGTTCCAGGGGCTCACCTTTACGGTGGTGTTTTCTCTCCTGTCAAGCCTGGTGGTGGCGATTGTGCTCGTGCCGGTTCTGGCGTCGAAGTACCTCAAGCTGGAGAACATCGCGGGCAGGAGACGGGCGGGATTCCTGGGTTCCGTGAACAACGGGATGACTCACTTTTTTGAACGCCTGGACAACCTCTATTCCGGCGGGGTCCGCAGGATAATCCATCACCGGAAAAAATTCGTGGGCCTCATCCTCCTCCTCTTTGCCGGAAGTCTGGCCCTGGTGATTCTGCAAATCGTCCCCTTTGTCTTTATGCCCAACACGGGCTCCGACGAGGTCGTCATCAATATTGAAATGCCCAAGGGCACCCGCATCGAGGTGACCGAAGACATGGCCCGGCAGATAGAGAGCATCGCCCGGAGCCAGGTGTACGGCGTAAAGTCCAGCCGGGTCTCCGTGGGGTCCGGGGGCATGATGGGCATGTCGTCGTCGAGCAGCTCCGCCACGGTGAACATCGAGCTCTTCACCACCAAGGAACGCAGGGAACACGGCTACGACGACGAAAACACCATCAAGGACAAGATGCGCGCCTACTTCAACAGCTTCCCCGGGGCCACGCTTTCCTTCGGGTCAAGCGGGATGCAGATGGGCGGCAGTTCGAGCGGCGTCGATGTGGTCATCAAGAGTGACGACCTGGGGATTGCCCGCACAACCGCTTCCGCAATCGTGGAGGCCCTCAAGAAATACGGCGCGGATTACGTGACCGAACCCACGAGCAGCCTGGAGGACGGGCTCCCGGAGGTTGACATCATCGTTGACCGGGACAGGCTCTACAACATGGGTCTGAACATCTACAGCGTGGGGAACGAGATTCGGGCAAACATCAACGGGCTCACCGCGGGGCGGTATCAGGACGCGGGCAAGGAAATCGACATCGTTGTCGCCCTGGACAAAAAAGACCGCGCCAAGGTGGAGGACCTCTCGGAAATTTTTGTCAACAGTTCCACGGGCGCGCGGATTCCCCTGTCCAACTTCGCCTCCTACCGGGAGGGCACGTCACCGGTGACCATCGCCAGGGAAAACCAGTCCAGGGTTGTGCACGTCACCGCCACCCCAAAGCCGACGATGACCATGGAAAACGGCAAGACCCGCCGCCTCTCCATCGGGGTGGTGCAGGCCAATGTGGAGCGGATTATCGCCGAAAACATCCCCCAGGACAGCAATGTCACCATCACCTACGAGGGGGACAACCAGCTCTTCTGGGACAACATCAAAATTTTCTTCACCATCATCATCATGGCGATCGTTCTGGTGTTCGCGGTCATGGCAAGTCAGTTTGAGTCCTTCAGGGACCCCTTCATCGTGCTCTTCTGCATCCCCCTGTCCTTCATCGGAATCATCGCCCTCTATCTGATTACCGGGGAGACCCTCAGCGTGATTACCGCGGTGGGGCTCCTTATCCTGGTGGGAATCATCGTGAACAACGGTATCGTCCTGATTGACTACACCAACCTCCTGCGGAAGCGGGGGTACGCCCTGGAGGAGGCCTGCGTTGAGGCGGCTAAAAACCGGCTCCGGCCCATCCTGATGACCACCCTCACCACGGTGCTCGGCCTGGTGCCCATGGCGTTCTTCGCCGGGGACGGCTCCGAGATGACTCAGCCCATCGGGCAGACGGTTCTTGGGGGGCTCTCCTTCGGCACCCTGATGACCCTCTTCCTGATACCGGCCCTGTATTACATATTCAACAGCCGCTCGGAAAAGGTCCGGGCGCGGCGCGAAGCGAAGCAGCAGAGAATCGCTGCGGACGATTGAGGTGCATCATGGCAGAAAAACGAATCCGCCTGGAAGTGATTATGAGCGCGGCCCTGGAGGACGACTTCCTCCGGTCCTACGAGGCCGCCTGCACGGGCGCAAAGTACACGAGAATCTCCGATGCCACCGGCAAGGGCTATTCGGTGCCCAAGCTCGGGGACGCCGTGTGGCCCCAGGTGAACACGATTATCGTGATCTACTGCGGTGAGTCCGATGAGGAGGCAATCCGCGGGATAATCGCGGACCTCCGGCAGGAATATGCCGGGGAGGGGCTGGCGTGTTTCCGAAGCGAGGCCGAGGAAGTGTAGGGAACACCCCTTAATGCGCCTCTCGCAGGAAGCGCCCTTGGCGGCGCGGAAACTGTGACGGCACGGATGCCGCCGGCGCCACTTTTTTTACAGAATTTTCCCCGAAAAGTGTCCCAAAACTGCGTGTCGTCCCACATATATAAGGCAGGAGGTTTTATGACCAAAGAAAAACTGCCCCTCTCTCCCTTGAACGACCTCGTATTCAAGCG
>JAISTZ010000179.1 GCA_031272345.1 Spirochaetaceae bacterium
ACCCGCTCCCCGGTGAGCTTCTCTCCCTCCGCGGGCGTGACGTTCTGGGGCACCTCCACGGTGTATTCGTGCTGGGGGAAGACCTCCTCGGAGGACTCAAAGGCCAGAAGGCTGGTCCCGTACCAGCGGAACACCCCCTTGAGGGGGGGGGTGATTTTCATGTACGGGGAGGAATCCCCCCCCTCTCCCAGGGCCGCGAGGGGAACCACGGGCTTGGAAAACTGCACGTACACCGCGGGAAACTTGACCGCCGCCGGAAGCTCCCCCTGGGGGTCGCAGGACATCACGTAGAAGCCCTCCCCCTGGGACGGGGAAGAACCGGCCCGGTCCGCTTTTTTTGAACAGGAACCCAGGACAAAAATCAGCGCCCCGGAAAGAACAAGGGCTGCCGCGGCCTGAACACGGTGTCTCTTCATGGACGTTCTCCTGCTGTGATTTACTTCTGCTTGCCCGGAAAGAGGCTCCGGAAGGTCTCCAGAATCCGCTCCGTCCCCGGCCTGGCGTCGATTTCTTTTAGGAGGCCCTTTTTTTTGTACCACCCCGCCAGGGGCGCGGTCTGCTCCCGGTAGAGCTCCAGCCTCCGGGTGATCGACTCGGGCCTGTCGTCATCCCGGATGAAGAGCGCGGAACCGCAGTGGTCGCAGGTGTTTTCCGCCTTGGGGGGCATGAATTCGGTGTGAAAATTCCTCCCGCAGCCCTTGCACACCCTCCGGCCCGAGAGCCGGCGGAGCACTTCCTTGTCGGAAATGTCGAAGTTGACGGCCCCGTCTATGGGGACGATCGCCTCCAGGGCCTCGGCCTGGGGAATCGTGCGGGGGAACCCGTCGAGGATGAATCCCCCCTGGGCGTCCTTCCGGGAGAGCCGCTCCTTTACCAGGGCTATGGTGATGTCGTCACCCACCAGCGCGCCGGAATCGATGATGTCCTTGACCTTCCTGCCGAGGGCGCTCTGAGCCTTGACGGCCTCCCGGAAAATATCACCCGTGGAAATGTGGGGGACGCCGTAAGCTTTGGACACCGCCCCCGCAAGGGTTCCCTTCCCCGCGCCGGGGGGGCCCAAAAAAATAAGGTTCATACCGCCTCCTTGAATGCCTCCCGCAAGTATATGTCCCGGCGCTGAAAATAGCAAGGACTCCCATTGTCCGGCGGTAAATTGAACCCGACAATCTCTCCTGTGACTACCAGTCCTCCGCGCCGGTTTCCTCCACCCCGTCGTCCGCGGTGAAGAGGGCGGATTCCCCGTATTTGAACGAAACCGCCTCAAGCCTGTACTCCCCGCCGGATTCTCCCAGGGCGTAGAGGTCCCAGTAGGGGACGGCCAGGAGGTCCTGGACGGAAAAGAGACGTGTTTCCCCCTGGGGGAGGGGCTCCTCCAGGAGATTCTGGGCCCACAATTCGGTGTACACCGGCGCGGCGTAGACCTCGGTGAGGGCCTCCCCGGTGTTGTTCACGAGGATCCCCCCGTAGACCCCCGCTTCCGGGGCGCTCAGACAGGACACGAAAACTCCCAGGCAAATCAAAAAATACAGATGCGTTTTTTTCATTCCGCAACTCCTTAAAGCCCCTTTTCAGTGAAGGCATTGGGCAAATTCCGCCGCCCGCCCCGGCTTAAAACCGCTGCTTTCAGGTCCGGGGCTTCATTGTTTGAAATCAAAATTTTTGATTTCAAACGGCTTAACTCATTTCGATACAATGGAATAATGTATCCTGTAGGAAACTTTTCAGCATTGTTTTTGACAGCCTGGTTTATTTCCCGGGTTTCCACCCCATAGAGTTCTGCCACGGCGTTGTCAAGAATAACCGCCGTGTTCCGAATGGTGACTATCTTTTCTTCCACCTGTTTGTAGTCAATCATTTCAACCATACAACACTCCTTGAAACATGAGAGTTTTTTTATGACTCTGTTATTGTGGTGATTGAACGATTTTGGACACTTTTTTGAGAAAAATAAAAATTTTCCACGCCGGTCGCCGGTTTGACGGGTTCACCCTTATCCGGTATACTCCCCCCATGGAAACGATGAAACGCACGGTAACCTGCGGGGCCCTCCGCAGGGGGGATGTCGGCAGGACCGTCATTCTGAATGGCTGGATACACCGGAAACGGGAGCACGGGGGCATTGTGTTCATCAACCTGCGGGACCGGTACGGTGTCACCCAGGTGGTGGTGGACCAGGAGTCCCCACAGTCCCTCACGGAACTTGCCGCGGGGCTCAGGATGGAATACTGCGTCGCCGTGGAGGGGGCCGTGAGGGAGCGGCCCGCGTCCATGGTGAACCCGGACATGCCCACCGGGGAGGTGGAGGTGTCGGCCCGGAACATCGCCGTCCTGTCAGCGAGCGAGACCCTCCCCTTCATGATCGACGAGGTGAACAAGGACGGGAGCCCCGTCGTGCCCAACGAGGACCTCCGGCTCCAGTACCGCTACCTGGACCTCCGCACCGGGCGGATGCAGCATCACACCGCGCTCCGTCACCGGGTTGCCCTGGCGGTGCGCACCTTCCTGGACAAACAGGGCTTTTTTGAAATCGAAACCCCCACGTTCATAAAGTCAACCCCCGAAGGCGCAAGGGACTACCTGGTGCCCTCCCGGCTCTATCCGGGCAAGTTCTACGCCCTTCCCCAGTCACCCCAGCTATACAAGCAACTCCTCATGGTGTCAGGATTTGACAAATACTTCCAGATCGCCCGGTGCTACCGGGACGAGGACGCCCGGGGGGACAGGCAGCCCGAATTCACCCAGATCGACCTGGAGATGAGCTTCGTGGGGCGGGAGGACGTGCTGGCCCTTACGGAGGGCATGATGGCCCACGTGTTCAAGGAGACCCTGGGGGTCACCCTCCCCGCCCAATTTCCCCGGCTCACCTATGAGGACGCGATCGACCGGTACGGCACGGACAAGCCCGACCTCAGATTCGCCCTGGAACTGCGGGATGGCTCCGCCCTGGCAGAAACGGGAACCTTCGCCGCCTTCAAGGACGCCGTCACCGCCGGGGGCGCGGTCAAGGCCCTGGTGGTTCCCGGCGCGGCGGAGGCCTACAGCCGCAAAAAAATCGAAGACCTGGAGGGGACCGCAAGGGTCTACAAAGCCAAGGGACTCCCCTGGGTCAAGGTTGCGGGAACAGGGGCGGCTCCTGTCCTGGAGGGGGGGGTATCCAAGTTTTTCCCGGATGCCGGCGCGGTCTGTTCGGCCCTGGGGGCAAAGCCCGGGGACCTCATCCTTTTTGTCTCGGATTCCTCCAAAAAAACCGCCTGCGCCGCCCTGGGGGCCGTGCGCTCCAGGCTCGGCAAGGACCTGGGCCTCGCAGATCCGGCGGCCTTCGCCTTCGTGTGGATCATCGACTTCCCCCTCTTCCAGTGGAACGAGGACGAAGCCAGGTGGGAGGCGGCCCACCACCTCTTTTCCATGCCCCAGGAGCACTGCCTTTCCACCCTTGAAAGCGATCCGGGCAGTGTGAAGGGCGACCTCTACGACCTGGTGCTGAACGGCTACGAGCTCGCCTCGGGCTCAATCCGTATCCACGACCCGGCCTTGCAGAAGCGGGTCTTCTCGGTGGTGGGAATCACCGGGGAAGAAGCTGAGGCGAAATTCGGCTTCCTCACCAGGGCCTTCAAATACGGCGCGCCCCCCCACGGGGGAATCGCCCCGGGCCTGGACCGGCTGGTCATGCTCATGGCGGGGGAGACCTCCATCAAGGAGGTCATCCCGTTCCCCAAGAACACCTTCGCCGTCAGCCCCATGGACGACTGCCCCTCGGAGGTCGACCGGAAGCAACTGGAGGAGCTGCACCTGGCGGTGCGGGGGTGACTCTGAAATCGCGGAGGGCCGTGAAATTTCTCCCCTTCCGGCCGTGCGGTCCGTGTCTAAAAATTCTTCCGCGGTATGTTCCTCTGATATGCAGTGCCTTCCTCATCTCCTGTACGGCGAAGGTCCCGGAGCCCCTCACGGTGTTCGCCCTGGGCACGGTCTGCCGGGTGAACCTCTACGGGGAGGGCACGGAGGAGATCTACGGGGAGCTGACTGACCGGCTCTCGGCGATCGAGGATGCCCTCAGCGTAAGGATCTACACCTCCGAGGTCTCCCTCATAAACCGGAACGCCGGGGCCGGTCCCGTGGCCGTGAGCGCCGATGTGATGTACGTCATAAAAATGGCGAAGTATTTTGCGGAAAAATCCAACGGGGCCTTTGACCCGGCCATCGGGGTTCTTACGTCACTGTGGAATATCGGCAGCGATGAGGAGCGCGTCCCCACGGCGGAGGAAATCGCCGCGGCCCTCCCCCTGGTGGACTGGCGGAAAATCGCCCTGGACGAGGACGCCGGGACGGTCTTCCTGGAGGAACCGGGCATGAAAATCGACCTGGGGGGAATCGCCAAGGGCTTTGCGGCGGACGAGCTCGTAAAGATTCTGCGGCGGCATGGGGCGCCCCGGGCCGTGATCGACCTGGGGGGAAACATCTACATGCTGGGAAAAAAGAAGGACGGTTCCCCGTGGAGGGTCGGGGTGAAGGACCCCGCCCAACCCCAGGGGGACGTGGCGGTCACCCTGGAGCTTGGGGAGAACTCGGTGGTCACCTCGGGCATGTACGAGCGGTTCTTTGAGGAAGAGGGCGAGCGCTACCACCACATCCTGGACCCAAAGACGGGCTTCCCCGCCTCCAGCGGGGTGCTCTCGGCGACAATCGTGTGCCGGTCGTCCCTGGCGGCGGACGCCCTGTCCACGGCGGTCTTCATCCTGGGGAGGGATGCGGGGCTCGCGCTCCTGGAAGGGGGCTTCCCGGAGGCGGGAGTCCAGGCGGAGGGCCTCGTGATTGAAAGCGGATTCACAGTGACGGCCACCGAAGCCCTTGAGTCCGCCCTCACGGTGCAGGGAAAAAACTACACCAGGGTTTCTTCCTAAACCTGCCCCTTGCCCAAGGCCGGAGGGCGGGGTATACTGGCTGCACCATGCAAACAGCACCTGACGTAACCCAGGCAATCGGCCGCGCCCAGGATCTGATTCGGGCCTGCCGGGCCGAGGCCGCCAAGCGGATTGTGGGACAGGAAGGGGTGATCGACGGAATCATCACGGCGCTTATCGCCGGGGGGCACGTGCTCCTCGAAGGCCCCCCGGGTCTGGCCAAGACTCTCGTGGCACGGACCTTCGCGGAGATAACGGGCATGTCCTTCAAGCGGATTCAGTTCACCCCGGACCTCCTCCCGGCGGACATCACGGGCACCCTCTTCTACGAGCAGGCCTCGGGGGCGTTTTCCGTGCGGAAGGGGCCGATCTTCACCAACCTGGTCCTGGCGGACGAAATCAACCGGGCGGGCGCAAAGGTCCAGTCGGCCCTCCTTGAGGCCATGGCGGAAAACCAGGTCACCATAGGCGAAACCACCTATCCCCTGGGGGCGCCCTTCTTCGTCATCGCCACGGAAAACCCCATCGAGCAGGAGGGAACCTACGCCCTGCCAGAGGCGGAGCTCGACCGGTTCCTCCTCAAGCTCATCGTCACCTATCCCTCCAGGGACGAAGAAAAAGTGATTGCCTCCAGAAGCGGGGCCGCCGCGGACATCCCCGTGTCGCCGGTGTTTCCCTACCGGTCGATCCTGGAATGCCGGGCCCTCCTTGACCGGGTCGCCTGCGACGAGGGGATTGTGGACTACATCGTGTCCCTGGCGGCGGTCACCAGGCCCCAGAACGACCCCTCCGGCCAGGAGCGGCGGCAGGAGCGGCTCCAGCGGGTTTCCTCCACGGGGACCCTCAAGTACATCTCCTACGGCGCGTCCCCCAGGGGGAGCATCGCCCTGGTGCGGTGCGCCAAGGTGCAGGCCCTGTTCGCGGGCCGCCCCTTCGTGCTCCCGGAGGACGTAAAAAAAGCCGCCCCGCCGGTTCTCCGGCACCGGCTCCTCCTTTCCTACGAGGCCGCCGCGGACGAGGTCTCCGCGGACGACATCATCGCCAAGATCCTCTCGGCCCTTCCGGTTCCCTGATGGCCTCCCTCGTTAAAAAAGCCGCCGCCCTCAGAATCAGGGCCCTCTCCCTGGCTGGAGAAATGAAGTCCGGCTCCTTCCGCTCCCTCTACCGGGGCCGGGGCATCGAGTTTTCCGGGGTGCGGGAATACGTCCTGGGGGACGACGTGCGGACCATCGACTGGAACGTCACCGCCCGCATGGGGCGGCCCTTCGTGAAGGTCTTCCAGGAGGAACGGGAGCTCTCCATCGTGCTCCTCCTGGATTTTTCCCGGTCCATGGGGGCCTTTGGGGGCGCCCGGCCCCTGCAATCGGCCCTGGAAGCGGCCTCCCTCCTGGCTCTGGCGGCGGATTATGCGGGCTGCCCCGTGGGGGCCGTGTTTTTTGCGGGGAATCTCCTCTTTTCCTGCCCCCCCCGGTTCGGCGCGGTGATGGAGCTCCTCGCCCGGATCGATTCCCTGGGGAGCCGCCCCCAAAGGGAACGGGGCACCGCCCTCCCCGATGCCCTCACCCTGGCCTTCAGGCTCCTCAAAAGGCGCTCCCTGGTGTTCGTTTTTTCGGACTTCCGGGTAAGCCGCTGGGAGCGGCCCCTGGCGGTCCTCGCGTCAAAACACGACGTGGCCGCCGTCAGGGTGACCTCCCCCCTGGATGCGCGGCTCCCCCCCCTGGGCAGGGTGCGCTTCCGGGACCCCGAGACGGGACTCACCCAGGGGCTCCCCACGTCGTCCCGCAGATTCAGGGCCGAGTGGGGGGGGCAGGGGGAATCCCGCCGGGAGCGCTGGCACGGGGAATGCCGCGCCGGCAGGGCCTTCCCCCTGGAGCTGCCCGCCGGGGAGGACCCCTTCGTGCTGCTGTCACGGTTTTTCAGGAATGTCCGCTAAGGAAGGCAATCACCCCAGAGCCGCAATGCCCGGCAGAATCTTGCCCTCGAGCAGCTCCAGGGACGCGCCCCCGCCGGTGGACACGTGACTCATCCTGTCCGCCAGGTGGAACTTGTTCACCGCGGCAACGGAGTCCCCCCCGCCCACGACGGTCATCACGCCCCGGGAGGTAGCTTCGGCGACGAGCCGGGCCACCTCTTCCGTGCCCTTGGCAAAGGCATCGAACTCGAAGACCCCCACCGGGCCGTTCCACACGATGGACTTCGCCCCGGAAATCACCGACCTGTAGGTCTGGAGGGTCCTTGGCCCCACGTCCATGCCCATGAGGTTGTCCGGGATGTCCACCCCGGAAACCGCCACCGGGGCCGCGTCCGGGCTGAAGGATTCGGCCGCCACGTGGTCCACGGGAAGCACGATGGCGACCCCCTTGGCTTCGGCGGCCGACAGCAGGTCCTTGGCGGTCTTGATGAAGTCGTCCTCCACCAGGGACGCGCCGATGCCGTGGCCCTGGGCCTTGAGGAAGGTGTATGCCATGCCCCCGCCGATGACCAGGGCGGATGCGTTTTTAAGGAGACTTTCCAGCACGGCGATCTTGGAGCTGACCTTGGCCCCGCCGATGATGGCGACAAAGGGTTTGGGCGGGGATGACACCAGGGGCTGGAGGTAGGAGAGCTCCTTTTCCATAAGGAAGCCCGCCGCCCGCACGGGGGCGAACTTGGCGATCCCCGCGGTTGAGGCGTGGGCCCTGTGGGCCGTGCCGAAGGCGTCGTTCACGTAGACGTCCCCGTAGGACGCCAGTTCCTTTGCCAGGGGCTCCTGGGCCGCCGGATCCTTGGCGGTTTCTTCCTTGTGGAACCTGGTGTTTTCGAGCATCATCACCCCGCCATCAGGGAGCGCCGCGATGGCCGCCTTTTGGCCGAAGCAGGAAGGCCCAAAGGCCACGTCCTTTTTGAGCAGCTTTGACAGGGCCGCGCACACGGGCTTGAGCCTGTTTTTTGCGGCGTAAAAGGCCTCCGCATCCTCCTGGGTGAAGGGTTTCCCGGCCTTTTCCGCCTTTTCCTTTGCCTTTTTTACGTCCTTGTCCGGGTCCCCCAGGTGGCTCATAAGCACCAGACTCCTCGGCTTGTGGTCGAGGATATATGTGATAGTCGGCAGGGCAGCCCTGATGCGCGTGTCGTCCTGGACCACGCCGTCCTTCATGGGTACGTTAAAATCAACCCGCATGATGACCCGCTTGCCCTTTAAATCTACGTCCTTTACCGTTTTTATCATTGGAAACCTCCGCGAACAATTGATGAAACTGCCCATGGGAACAGTCACCATAGTATATGACAAGGGGGAAGAAATGTAAAGGGGACATCGGGCCCTGAAACGCCCCGTCCGGCTCGCCGGGGACCGCTCCTCCCTTCAGCGCGTCCCTGCAAAAAAATACGGTTTTCCCCTTCCGGAGCTTTACGATTCCCGTGGTTTTTGCTACTATACCGCAGAAAAATAATTTTTTTTGGCAAAAAAGCGCCAAAAACGTTATGTCTCCACCAATAATACTAGCGGGAGGAAAGGTGGCAAAAATGGCATCAGAAACAACAGACATGCAAGACGTGCCGGAGAAACTCAAGGCCCTCGAGGCCGCGAGGCTCCAGATCGAAAAACAGTTCGGCGCGGGCTCCCTCATCAAGCTCGGCGCCAAGGCCGACGCGGCGGGGATGAAGGTGATTCCCTCCGGGTCGATTCTTCTGGACGAGGCCCTGGGCATCGGGGGCTATCCCCGGGGCAGGGTCATCGAGATGTTCGGGCCGGAATCCTCCGGCAAGACGACTCTGGCCCTCCACGCGATCGCCGAGGCCCAAAAACTCGGGGGCATCGCCGCGTTCATCGACGCGGAACACGCCCTTGACCCGGTGTACGCCAAGAACCTGGGAGTCAACATCGACGATCTGTGGATCTCCCAGCCGGACACGGGGGAGCAGGCCCTGGAAATCGCCGAGAGCCTGGTGCGGAGCGGCGCGGTGGACATCATCGTGGTGGACTCCGTGGCGGCCCTCACCCCCCAGGCGGAGATCGACGGCGAGATGGGGGACGCCCACATGGGCCTCCAGGCCCGGCTCATGAGCCAGGCCCTGCGGAAGCTCACGGCGATCATCGGCAAGTCCAACACGATTCTGGTCTTCATCAACCAGATCCGCATGAAGATCGGCGTGATGTTCGGGAACCCGGAAACCACCACCGGCGGGAACGCCCTCAAGTTCTACGCATCGGTCAGGCTGGAGATCCGCCGGTTCGAGTCAATCGAGGGCAAGGGCTCCGAGGACGCCGTGGGGAACCGGGTGCGTGTCAAGGTGGTCAAGAACAAGGTGGCCCCCCCCTTCAGGAAGGTGGAGCTGGACATCTACTTCGGCAAGGGCGTCTCCGCTGCCGCAAGCCTCCTCGACGCGGCGGTCAAGTACGGGCTCATCGACAAAAAGGGCGCCTGGTTCACCGCGGAGAACGAAAAGGTCGGCCAGGGCAGGGAAAACGCCATCGCCTTCCTGGAGGAGAACACGGAGTTCGCCAGGAACATCGAGAGGCAGCTCCGGGAAAAGCTCTTCCCCGGCCAGGTGCTCGAAAAAAAGCAGTCCAAGGACGGCGCCAAACAGGGGGACAAACCCCGGGGCCGCCCTCCCAAGGCCCCGGCTGAACCGGAAACCCAGGAGGAACAGGCAAAACCCGCTGCCCCGGAAACCGGCGGAGAAGAAATTCCCCCGGATAAGCTCTTCTAATGCAAACACCTGCGGTACTTTCTCTGGGCTCCAACCTCCCCTTCCGGGGGATGGACTCCCTGCGCATCCTCCGTTCCGCCTGCGCCGCCCTGGGGGAAAGACTCCGGGGCCTCCGGGTGTCCCCGGTGTACCGCACGGCGCCCCTCTTCTTCACCGCCCAGGGGGACTTCCTCAACCTGGTCTGCGCCGGGGACTGGGAGGGGGATGCGGAGGGACTCCTCGGCTTCGTCCAGGCCGTGGAGGCAGCCTTCGGGCGGGACAGGGCAGGGGAGATCCCCAAGGGCCCCCGCACCCTGGACATCGACATAGCCCTCTTCGGGAACGAGGTCATCTCCACGGAGGACCTCCGCGTTCCCCATCCGGGAATCACCGGGCGGGCCTTCGTGCTCGTCCCCCTGCTGGAGCTTTTTCCCAGCGCGAGGGACCCGGTAAGCGGAAAATCCTATAAATCCTTCCTTGACTGTCTTCCCAGGGATGGGGTAGAATGGTATGCCCATGGAACAGGAATTTGAGCTACGGAACGCCCCGCCCTATGGATTCGCCCTGGGGAGCCGGACAAAAACAAACGTCACCCTCGACGCCTTCGCCGGGCCTTTGGATGTGCTGCTCCTTTCGATCAAGAAGAATCAGTACAATATTTTCGACATCCCCATCGCGGAGATCACCGAGGAGTTCCTGGAATACCTGGACTACGCGGTCACCTGCGACCTGGACAGGCTCACCGAGTTCTACGCCATGGCCGCGGACCTGCTCTACATCAAGAGCCGGATGCTCCTCCCCGCGGGAAGCCTGGAGGACGAAGAGGACATCGAGGACCCCAGGGACGAACTCATAGAAAAGCTCATCGAATACCAGAAGTTCAAGCAACTGTCCTCCCTCATGGAAGAAAAGCTCGACCTGGAGGAATGGAGTTTCGAGCGCAAAAAAATCCAGCGGTCCCTGCCCTTTGAGGAGGAAAACCTCTGGGACCGGGTCGACACCTGGGCCCTCCTCCAGGACATGCACAAAATTTTCACCCGCCTGACGGCCTCCTATTCCTCAGAAAAGATCCTCGATTTCCTGGAGGAGGTCACGATCAACGAGAAGCTCACCCTGCTCACGGAGCTCCTCCAGAACAAGGGGGAGTGCCTGTTCGCGGAACTCATCGTGCGGCGGGGGAATATGCTGGACGTGGTCTGCGCGTTCATGGCGATTCTGGAGGCGGTCAAGTCCAAAGTGGCGAACATCTACCAAAACAGGATGTTCGGCGACATAAAAATCTGCGCGGTCCAGGGGGCATAGCATGGAATTGGAGTTCGCAAGCCTCGCCCCGGCCCTGGAGGCGGTATTTTTTATGGAAAGCGAGGGCCGCACCATCGACGCCCTGGGGCGGATCCTTGAGGCCCCTAAGGAAGCTGTGGAGGAAGCCCTGGGGGTCCTCAGGGAAAAATACGAGGCCGGGGACTCCGGGCTCGAACTGGTGGAGCGCGCCGGGGGCTGGCTCATCAGGCCCAGGAAGGATGTCTGGGACCGCATAAAAAATCACTACGGCAAAAAAAACGAGGGCCGCCTCTCCAGGGCCGCCCTGGAAACCCTTTCCATCATCGCCTATTCCCAGCCCATAACCCGCGCGGAAATCGAAGCGATCCGGGGGGTCGCCGCGGACAACATGCTCAGGCTCCTGGTGGAACGGAACGTCATCAAGGAGGTTGGCAAAAAGGACGCCCCGGGCAGACCGGTCCAGTACGGCACAACCAAAGAATTCCTGTCGTTCTTCAAACTCAACAGCATCGCAGAGCTGCCCCGGCTGGACGAAGCCGAGGCCGAGAGGTTCCGGCTTGCCAACTGACGCCGCCCCCCAGGGATATACTGAAACCGGAGGCGCCATGCCCTCTGATTCCATACGGCTCCAGGTCTACCTTGCCCACGCTGGAATCGCCAGCAGACGGGCCGCGGAAAAGCTCATCCAGGACGGCAGGGTAACCGTGAACGGCGCGGTTGTGACGGCCATGGGGACAAGGGTCGCCCCCGGGGACGCCGTGGCGGTTGACGGCAAACCGGTCGCCCCGGAAGAAAAAAAACGCTACGTGCTCCTCAACAAGCCCGCCGGGTACGTGTGCACCCTCTCGGACGAGCAGGGCCGGCCCACCGCGGCGGACCTCCTCAGGAACCGCTTCCCCGAGCGGCTCTACAACGTGGGCCGCCTGGACATGTATTCCTCGGGGCTCATCATCTTCACCAACGACGGGGACTTCGCCGCCAGGGTCGCCCACCCGTCCTCGGGCATAGAAAAGGAATACCTCCTGGAAACCACGGCGCCCATGCCCAGGGGCCTCTGCCGGTCCTACCGGGAGGGCTTCAGAATCGACGGAGTCTTCTACCGGGCCCTGGAAGCCCAGGAACTCTCCCCCCGCCGGTGCCGGATCGTCCTTGTGGAGGGCAAAAACCGCGAAATCCGCCGCATGTTCGAACACTTCCAGTGCCCCATCAGGAGCCTCACCCGGGTGCGGATCGGGTCCCTGCGGATAGACGGGCTCTACGAGGGGGACTTCCGGGAGCTGACCCCCCCGGAGGTGGCGGAATTTCTGGGGGCCCATTGACTTTTTTTCCCATTGCCCTTCCCAGAATGTGTTTTTTCGTGTATACTTTTTTCTATGGTTATCGCAATTGACGGACCTGCCGGCGCGGGAAAGAGCGCCGTCGCCGCCAGCATCGCCCGTACCCTGGGCCTTGTGTTCCTGAATTCCGGAAGTTTTTACCGGGCCGTCACCCTGGCGGCCCAACGCAGGGGGCTTGACGCCGGTCAGACCGGGGCCGTCGCGGCCCTTGCGGGGGAGCTCTCCATCGACTACGTTGACTCCCGGATCATCCTTGACGGGGAAGACGTGGAGGACCTCCTCCACACGGACGGGGTGGACGCCCAGGTCTCCCAGGTCTCCGCCATTCCGGAGGTGCGGGAGGCGGTGAACCGCCGCATCAGGGAGCTCACGGGCCGGAATCCCCCCTTCGGGAAGGGGGAGGGCGGAAGGGCCCCCCTCAGCGTCGTCTGCGAGGGCCGGGACATGACCACCGTGGTGTTCCCGGACGCGGACTTCAAGTTTTACCTGGACGCTTCACCGGACGCCCAGGCGGAACGCCGGTTCAAACAGGGCACGAGCGGCCTTTCCCTGGAAGAAATCAGGGAGTCCATCCGAAAACGGGACGAATTGGACAAAAAAAAAGCTTTCGGGGCCTTGCAAATCGCCCCGGATGCGGAGTATATTGATACTTCCCACTTGACCTTACAGGAAGTTTGTGAGATACTGGTAGGGAAAATTACACGACAAGGGCTGAATATGGATCAGATGGAAGTGGAAAATGAAGAATCCCGGACGGGGGAAGACATTCAGACACAATTACAGGAAAAATACTTCAAGAGTTTTGAATCCCTTGAAGAGGGGCAACTGGTAGAAGGAACCGTCATCCAGGTTACCCCGGAACAGGTGTTTGTCGACGTGGGCTATAAGTCCGAAGGCAAAATTCCTCTCTCAGAGTTCACGGAACTCCCGGAAATCGGCGATACCGTTTCGGTCGTCCTCGTTTCCAAGGAGAATAAAAACGGCGAGCTCATCGTCTCAAAGCAGAAGGCGGACGTCAAGCACCTGTGGAAGAACCTCCGCCAGGCCTTCCAGGACAAGACGCCCGTGGAGGGGGTCATCGTAAAGACCGTCAAGGGGGGGTTCGATGTGGACCTCACCTGCGGAATTCACGCCTTTTTGCCTATCAGCCAGTCGGACAGTCAAAAGGTGGAAAAACCCGAGAGCCTCCTGGGGCTCACGTGCCGGTTCCTTATCGAGCGGCTCTATTCTGACAACCGGGCCAACATCGTGGTGAACCGCCGCAAATTCCTGGAGAAGGCCGTAGAAGAGAACCGCCAGAAATTTTTCGACACCGTCGCTATCGGCGACACGGTCAAGGGCACGGTCAAGAGCTTCACGAGCTTCGGCGCCTTCATCGACCTGGGCGGGTTCGACGGCCTCCTGCACATCAACGACATGAGCTGGGGCCACGTAACTCGGCCCAAGGACTTCGTAAAAAAGGGCCAGGAAATCGAGCTCAAGGTGATTCGCCTGGCCCCGGAGGACCAGCGGATAAACCTGTCCCTCAAGCATTTCACCGAGGACCCGTGGATTCACTTTGAGGACAAATTCCACGTGGGAGACGTGGTAAAGGGCAAGGTCACCAAGCTTACGGACTTCGGCGCCTTCATCGAGCTGGAGGACGGCATCGAGGGCCTGGCCCATATCAGCGAGTTCTCCTGGGTCAAGAAGGTCAGCAAGCCCGGGGATCTCTTCAAGATCGGCGATTCAGTGGAGTGCATGGTCCTGGGCTACGACATCCAGGCCGGGCGGGTCTCCCTGGGGCTCAAGCAGGTAACGGAAAACCCCTGGGACACCATCGGCGACCGCTACCCCGTGGGCATGAAGCTCACCCGCCCGGTGGTCAAACTCACCAACGCCGGGGCCTTCGTCAATCTGGAGGAGGGGATCGACGCCTTCCTCCACGCGGACGACATCTCCTGGATCAAAAAGGTGCGCCATCCCGGATCGGAGCTCACGGTGGGGGAGGAAATTTCCGCCCTGGTCGTGGAGAACAACCCGGAGGAACACCGAATCCGCCTCAGCATCAAGCACCTCACCGAAGACCCCTGGCAGAGCTTTGTCAAGCAATACCCCCAGGGCTCCGTGCTGGAGGGGGAGGTCGTGTCGGTCACGGACTTCGGGATTTTTGTCCGGGCCCCCGGGGGCATCGAGGGCCTCGTGAACAAGGCGAACATCGTAGAAAACCGGGAGGAACAGTTCGAGGATGCCATCAAGAAATACGAAAGCGGCCAAAAGGTCAATGTCTACGTCCTCGATGTCAGTCCTGAAAAACAGAAAGCTTCGTTCTCCGTGCGGGAGTGCAAGAGAAAGCAGCAGCAGGACGAACTCGCCCAATACATGGCGTCGGGCTCCGAAGAGAGCGCCGATGCCTCCACGATCGGCGACCTGATCAAAAACAGGGCCAATTAGTCTTCCAATGGGCGCGCCCGGTTCTTCGGATGTGAGTATAGAGAGACTCAGAACGCTTATCGAAATCAATTCGTTCATCAACTCGAGCTATGCGGACGTGAACACCCTGTTCGTGTACATCCTCCGGTCGGCCATGCGGCTCGTGGCCTGTGAATCCGGTATGCTCCTGTTGTCCCGGAAGGAACATTCCATGCTGCGCTTTGTGGTCGCCATGGACCCGTCCGGGGCGAACATGCTCGACGTGCCCCTTCCGGTGAACGCCAGCATCGGCGGCGCGGTCTATTCCACCCAGAAGAGCATGATCGTCAACGATGTCACCCATTGTTCCATCTATTACAAGACAATCGAAGAAAAAACAGGCTTCCTCCCCAAAAAGATGATAGCCGTGCCCATGGTGGTCGATTCCGAATGTGTCGGCGTGGTGGAGCTCATCAACAAGATTTCCGGCGAGGACTTCGACGCCGAGGACCTGGCGAT